>NZ_JBQKEH010000047.1:0-315 GCF_052121415.1 Collinsella sp. LCP19S3_D5 | reverse complement strand
ACATCACCGAGTTCAGGCTGCCCTCCGGCAGGAAGGTCTACCTGTCGGCCATCAGGGACTGCTTCGACTCCTCGGTCGTGGCGTGGAGGGCCGGCGAGAGACCGGACGCCGACCTCGCGAACTCGACGCTCGAGGACGCCTGCGCGCTGCTCGCGCCCGGCGAGCGCCCCGTCATCCACTCCGACCGCGGCGGCCACTACCGCTGGCCCGGCTGGATCTCGATCTGCGAGGGGCACGGCCTCGCCAGGAGCATGTCCGCCAAGGGCTGCAGCCCGGACAACGCGGCGATGGAGGGCTTCTTCGGCCTGCTCAAGA
>NZ_JBQKEH010000046.1:0-355 GCF_052121415.1 Collinsella sp. LCP19S3_D5 | reverse complement strand
GTGCCGTCCACCGGTCAGCGGCGCCCTGGCCTCCCACGGGCTGGCCCCGCAGTACTCTCGGCGCGATGGGGCTTAGCTTCCGGGTTCGGAACGGGACCGGGCGTGCCCCCCCATGCTCTGGCCGCTGACCGGTGGGCGGCGCCCACCGTTACGGTGCCCGGTGTCTCATCCTCGTGCCCTGGGGGCCGCATGGCGCATAGGAGAGGTCTGACTCGGGGGCATCCTCGTGCCCGGACCGCGCGTGAGCGCTGGGTCCCGCGGGCCGCGAGGTGCGGTTCCGGAAGAGCTCGGGCGATTAGTGCGGCTCGGCTGAGGGCGTCGCCGCCCTTGCACCTGCCGTCTATCGACCAGGTAG
>NZ_JBQKEH010000045.1:0-578 GCF_052121415.1 Collinsella sp. LCP19S3_D5 | reverse complement strand
TTTCTTTACGCTCGCGCCTCGACCGAGGTTCGAATCCATGCACGGCTTCCAAAAAAGAAAAGCCCCCGTTGCCGGGAGCTTTAAAGTCAATTGGTGCGGCGTATAGGATTCGAACCTATGACGTTCTGATTCGTAGTCAGACCCTCTATCCAGCTGAGGTAACGCCGCAACGCACGGATTATTATGCACGCGAGGCCCCGACGGGTCAAGCGACAATTTGAAAAAATTTTACGATGTGGTGATTATGCTGCTCGCGCCTCGACCGAGGTTCGAATCCGTGCATGGCTTCCAAAAAAGAAAAGCCCCCGTTGCCGGAGGCTTCAAGTTCGATTGGTGCGGCGTATAGGATTCCGCGCATCCGCTTCGCGGATCCGCACCGGCTTCGCCCGCCTGCCGGCGCGCTCGCCCGCTCGCTAAAAACGCTCCGCGTTTTCTTACGCTCGCGCCTCGACCGAGGTTCGAATCCATGCATGGCTTCCAAAAAAGAAAAGCCCCCGTTGCCGGAGGCTTCAAGTTCGATTGGTGCGGCGTATAGGATTCCGCGCATCCGCTTCGCGGATCCGCACCGGCTTCGCCCG
>NZ_JBQKEH010000044.1:0-609 GCF_052121415.1 Collinsella sp. LCP19S3_D5 | reverse complement strand
CTCGCCCGTCACGCGGTCGAAGAACCTCTCGCCGAGGCCCTCCACCTCCTGGAGGCCGTAGAGCATGGCGCCGTCCTCGCCGTAGAGCACGGTCTTGTAGCCCAGGTCGGTCAGGCCGGTCGACATGGCGCCTGTGACGCGGTCGAAGTTGTACCAGCGGCCCTCGACCCTCTGCTCGCCGTAGAGCATGGCGCCGTCGCCGCCGTAGAGGACGGTCTTGGCCGAGCCTCCGGAGGGGATCTCCTGGAAGCCGGTGGCTGCGACCCCCTCCGAGCCGGGGGCGAACCAGTACCACTTACCGTCAACCCTCATCTCGCCCTCGGCCAGCGAGCCGTCGGCGGCGACACGGCGGCGCGTGCCGAGGTCGTCGACCCAGCGGCCGCGGCAGAGCTCGCCCGTCACGCGGTCGAAGAACCTCTCGCCGAGGCCCTCCACCTCCTGGAGGCCGTAGAGCACGGCGCCGTCCTCGCCGTAGAGCACGGTCTTGTAGCCCAGGTCGGTCAGGCCGGTCGACATGGCGCCTGTGACGCGGTCGAAGTTGTACCAGCGGCCCTCGACCCTCTGCTCGCCGTAGAGCATGGCGCCGTCGCCGCCGTAGAGGACGGTCTT
>NZ_JBQKEH010000043.1:0-652 GCF_052121415.1 Collinsella sp. LCP19S3_D5 | reverse complement strand
GGGACTGCGGACAAAAAGTTGGACCGTTGAGGTCCGGAACGGAGTCCGCATGGCATACAGTAGGAGAATGGTGGAGAGGGCCAGGGCGCTTCGCGGCGCCGGGCTCACCGTCATGGAGATAACCGAGATACTCGGCGGGCCCGGCAAGACGTCCGTCTGGCGCTGGATCAGGGACGTGCGCAAGCCCGCGGGAAGGGCCGGTGGAGGAATGGACCTGCCGCGACTCGTCGGGGACGGCCCCGACTACCCCGACATCGACCCGGAGGACAAGGACGCCCTGATCGAGCGGCTCAGGCTCGAGAACGCGGTGCTGAGGGCGGTGCAGGACGTTTTAAAAGCCGGGAGCCTCGACGGGATGTCGAACAGGGAGAAGACCCTGGTGATAGACCGCCTGAGGCCGTGCGGGAAGTGGTCCTTGAGAGAACTCACGAGTTCCTTGGGGATATCAAAGAGCTCCTATGAGTACCAGCGCCGCGCGATCGCGAGGCCCGACCGGCGCGCGCCCCTGCGCGCGCTCGTGCGCAGGATCTTCACCGAGGACGGCGAGGGGGCGCGGGGGTACCGCTTCGTGACGGCGCGCCTGCGCGAGCTCGACGAGCCCGTGCGCGCCTCGGAGAAGGTCGTCCTCCGCATCATGCGCGAGGAGGGCCTG
>NZ_JBQKEH010000042.1:0-691 GCF_052121415.1 Collinsella sp. LCP19S3_D5 | reverse complement strand
GAGTACTGCGGGGCCAGCCCGTGGGAGGCCAGGGCGCCGCTGACCGGTGGACGGCACCGAGCCGTGCGCTTGGACTGGGAAGGGGGAGGCCTCGCGGCCTCCCCCTTTTTTCGTTTGTATTGATCCGTGGCTCTAGATAGTTGATTTCTTTATTCTGAAGTTGCAATAGCATATGAAGTGGGTTGATTCTTTTCGAGGCCTGTTTTTGGGACTCGTTCTTTACAGTCCGCACTTAGGAACGCTCCTTTGGCTGGTTGCGTATTTCCTAGATGGATCTGCCAATTTAGATTACAAATCAATCTTTTCTCGCGTTTCACGTCTTTCGGCTAGGATTGCACACTAATGGGGCTCCAGCGCTGTCTGGCGGGGTCCTTTGTCGCGTAAAGGCTTATAAGGGGAACCGTCGCAATCTATCTCCTAGGTGCTATTTAATTCTGGTTTGGGTCTATAACCGATGCGTATACATCGGACAGCATGAACACCGAGGTCATACGGTCTGTCTGAGATATACGATCGTCGATTAGACCCTGTCGGATTCCAGGGCCCTCTGGTTCATTTGTGAACAAAATATGGAGTGCTGGATTCCCGCCCCGCGGGCCCCTCCGGTCTGGCAATATATCTCCTTGCCGCGCGGCCCGGTCGGACCGGATGAGACGCGCAGGCGTGCACCTTGAGAACCGGATACTGCGAG
>NZ_JBQKEH010000041.1:0-741 GCF_052121415.1 Collinsella sp. LCP19S3_D5 | reverse complement strand
GGCGAGGGGGCGCGGGGGTACCGCTTCGTGACGGCGCGCCTGCGCGAGCTCGACGAGCCCGTGCGCGCCTCGGAGAAGGTCGTCCTCCGCATCATGCGCGAGGAGGGCCTGGTCCCCAGGTGGATGAGGAGGAAGAGGAGGCCCTACAGCTCCTATGCGGGCGAGCCGACGCCGGCCCCGCCGAACCTCGTGCGCCGCGACTTCCGCTCGGCCCTGCCGAACTTCCTGTGGCTCACCGACATCACCGAGTTCAGGCTGCCCTCCGGCAGGAAGGTCTACCTGTCGGCCATCAGGGACTGCTTCGACTCCTCGGTCGTGGCGTGGAGGGCCGGCGAGAGACCGGACGCCGCGCTCGCCAACTCGACGCTCGAGGACGCCTGCGCGCTGCTCGCGCCCGGCGAGCGCCCCGTCATCCACTCCGACCGCGGCGGCCACTACCGCCGGCCCGGCTGGATCTCGATCTGCGAGGGGCACGGCCTCGCCAGGAGCATGTCCGCCAAGGGCTGCAGCCCGGACAACGCGGCGATGGAGGGCTTCTTCGGCCTGCTCAAGAGGGAGTTCTGGCACGGCAGGGACTGGTCGGGCTGGACCCCTGCCCGCTTCATCGAGGAGCTCGGGGGCTGGATCGGCCGATACAATACGGAGAGGCGCAGCGATGCGCTCGGCGGCCGCACGCCGGCCGAGTTCCGCGCCGCGCTGGGAAGGGCCGCGTAACGGTCCAAGAAATCGTCCGCAGTCCCG
>NZ_JBQKEH010000040.1:0-772 GCF_052121415.1 Collinsella sp. LCP19S3_D5 | reverse complement strand
GCCCAACCGAGAGGGGGGAGGCGCCGAAGGTGTGGAGGGTGAGGGGGGTGAAGTCGTAACAAGGTAGCCGTACCGGAAGGTGCGGCTGGATCACCTCCTTTCTAGGGAGATCAATTCTTAGAGAGACAAACTTTAACTCGAATGGAGGGCAGGAGCCCGTCCGGTGGATGTCTGGCCCGGATACGTCCCCGCAGCACCCGGTCCCCGGGGTCGCACCCGCGTACCTTGAGAGCCGCATAGCGATAGGAGAGAGATGGAAGAGTATCCTCTTCCAGACTCGATTCTTTTCTGCGATCTAAACAGAGAATGATAGCAATCATTCATCCGATCCAAACAAGAGGAATTCACTCATTGATGAGTGAGGAGCATCTGATCGCGAGCACAGTGGAACACGCTGTGCCGCGGTATGAGATACCCGAATTGCGACATGAGCGCTATTCATGATATCGATTAATTAACTTTAGCGACACGTGGATATCCCGCGGGCCCGGAGCGGTCCCGCAAGATACCACGGGCGCACGGCGGATGCCTTGGCACAGGGAGCCGATGAAGGACGCGGCAAGCTGCGATAATCCCCGGCGAGGAGCACACATCCTTCGACCCGGGGGTCTCCGAATGGGCGAACCCATCCGTAGAGGTACGGATATCCCCCCGCTGAACACATAGGCGGGGGGAGGACAACCCGGGGAACTGAAACATCTAAGTACCCGGAGGAGAGGAAATCAATCTCGAGACTCCCCGAGTAGCGGCGAGCGAAAGGGGACCGATGGCC
>NZ_JBQKEH010000039.1:0-936 GCF_052121415.1 Collinsella sp. LCP19S3_D5 | reverse complement strand
GAAAACCTTAGAGGTCCTCGCGCCAGAAGGGCATGCTCATGCAGCGCGGGCCGCCACGGCCGCGGGAGAGCTCGGCGGAGGGCACGACGAGAAGGTCCAGGCCCTCCTTGTACAGCACGTCGTTGGTGACGGTGTTGCGGGCGTAGACGCAGATCTTGCCGGGCTCGACGCACAGGGTGTTGGAGCCGTCGTTCCACTGCTCGCGGGAGGCCGCGATCGGGTCGCCGCCGCCGCAGGGGATCAGCTTGACCTGGTCGACGCCGGTGGCGTCCTCCAGGACGTGCTCGAGGGTGTCCTCGATCAGGCGGATGTTCACGTCGCCCGGGTTCTTGCCGGCGGTCAGCTCGTAGACGCGCAGGGTGCCCATGATGGCGGGGTGGATCGTGAACTTATCGACGTCGATCTGGGTGAAGACCGTGTCGAGGTGCATGAAGGCGCGCGAGACCGGGATGTCGAAGGCCAGGATGCGCTCGACCTTGGAGTCGGAGTTCCAGAAGATGTTCTGGGCCATGACGTCGATAGCGGCGGCCTGGGTGCGCTGGGAGATGCCGACGGCGAGGGTCTTCTCGTTGATGTTCAGCACGTCGCCGCCCTCGGTGTGGAACTGGCAGTCGCGGCGGAAGTACAGGGAGACGTCCTTGTAGTCGGGGTGGTACTTGAAGACGTACTTGCCGTACAGGGTCTCGCGGTTGCGGGTGACCGAGTACATGCGGTTGAGGTTGACGCCCTCGCCGACGACCGCGAACGGGTCGCGGGTGAAGTAGAGGTTGGGCATCGGGTCGATGATCAGGTCGGACTCGGACTCGGAGTTGACCAGGGAGTCGAGGGTCGTGGAGGCCGTGAGGGGCATCTCGATCTCGGCCTTGGTCATGCCGGCCATGGTCTTCTTGACGAACTCGAGGTTGTCCTCGATGGAGTCCAGCTTCTCGCGGACGA
>NZ_JBQKEH010000038.1:0-939 GCF_052121415.1 Collinsella sp. LCP19S3_D5 | reverse complement strand
GGGGCGACGGATGGGGGTGGCTCGGCGGGGTTCTGGACGTCCCCGTGATGGAGCGCGGCCCGCGGACCAGGGAAATCCGGTCCGCATCGAGGGCGAGGCTCCGGACGAAGCGATTGAGCGAAGCGAGTGAGCCCGAGGTCCCTAGAAAAACCCCTAGGCAGGCGCGTGCGCGCCCGTACCGCAAACCGACACAGGTGGGTGGGTAGAACATACCGAGGCGATCGGGTCAACCATGGTCAAGGAACTCGGCACAATGGCCCCGTAACTTCGGGAGAAGGGGTGCCCGCGCGTACGTGAACGGACTTGCTCCGGGAGCGGAGGCGGGCCGCAGTGGAGAGGCCCAAGCGACTGTTTACCAAAAACACAGGACTCTGCAGAAGCCGCAAGGCGACGTATAGGGTCTGACGCCTGCCCGGTGCCGGAAGGTCACGCGGAGGAGTTAGCCGTCTCGGCGAAGCCCCGAAGCCAAGCCCCGGTAAACGGCGGCCGTAACTATAACGGTCCTAAGGTAGCGAAATTCCTTGTCGGGTAAGTTCCGACCTGCACGAAAGGCGCAACGACTTGGGCGCTGTCTCGACCATGGACCCGGTGAAATTGCACTGGTCGTGAAGATGCGACTTACCCGCGGAAGGACGGAAAGACCCCGTGAACCTTCACTGCAGCTTGGCATTGGCCGCTGGTCCCGCGTGTAGAGGATAGGCAGGAGGCTAAGATCCGGAGGCGCCAGCCCCCGGGGAGCCGCCCTTGGAATACTGCCCTCGCGCGACCGGCGTCCTAACCCGAGGCCGTCAACCGGCTCGGGGACCGTGCCAGGCGGGCAGTTTGACTGGGGCGGTCGCCTCCTAAAGGGTAACGGAGGCGCGCGAAGGTCCGCTCGGGACGGTCGGCAACCGTCCTTTTGAATGCAAGAGTACAAGCGGGCTTGACTGCGAGGCCCAC
>NZ_JBQKEH010000037.1:0-960 GCF_052121415.1 Collinsella sp. LCP19S3_D5 | reverse complement strand
AACCCGTCCCGGTCCGCCCCCGGCATGTCATCGACGCCTTCGGCTCAGTCTCATATCCGCGGATACCGTTCTGTCGGCCCGCACTCCATTCCTTCGGCGGGGTTCCCCAAGTCTGTCGAGGCGCATGCGGAGGGCTCCGCGCGCACAGCGAAATAGGGGGTATCCCCGAAGGCCGCCCGGCTCGCCGGGACGGGGGCTATGTCTATTCCGCGCCCTCCCGGCACATCATGCCGAGGGCCCAGAGCCACCTCACGAGCTCGGCCGCGGTGGCCGCGTTGGCCTTCGCCGCGGGCATGCCGCGGGCGAGCATCTCCTCGCGCCGCCGCAGGAGCCGCTCGGACCCCTTCCTCCCGTGCATCCTTATCTCGAGGGGCACGCCCGTGTCCCTTGGCATGAGCTTCGGCTGGTGCCGTGCCGCGGCGTAGCACCATGAACCCTCAACGGCCAGCTTCCTCACGAGCGCGTTGCCCGCGCCGCTGATGCCTCCGAGCCGCACGGAGTCGCCACTCGACCTCTGACTCGGCGCGAGGCCGAAATAGGCCGTGACCTGCCTTCCGGAACGGAACCTCGTGAAGTCGCCGACCTCGGCCGAGAAGGCTGCGGCCAGCGCGAAGGCGCAGCCCTTGATCGACTGGAGGGCGGCCACCTCCGCGGCGATCGGGCTGGCATCCACGGCGGCCCTGTACTCGGAGAGCAGGTCCGCCCGGGCCTCCGCCGCGGCCTCGACCTCGTTCCTCAGGGCGGCGAGCGTCCGAACCCCGCCATCGTCCTCCGGCCTGACCTTGTCGAGCCACCTCAGGAAGTCGTAGGTCCAGTACTTCCTCGGGTTGCCGGCGGGCGTGGTGCCGCCGTAGACGAACCCCCGCTTTGCGAGGAAGGCGAGCAGCCGCTGCTTGGCGGTCGCCAGGCGCGCGGTCGCCCCGTCGTAGGCGCCGGCGAGGTCCCTGATGCCTTCGACCT
>NZ_JBQKEH010000035.1:0-1452 GCF_052121415.1 Collinsella sp. LCP19S3_D5 | reverse complement strand
TGAACTGCACCCCAAAACTTGGACGGCTTAAATAAGAACTACGCCGCAAGGGGCTGGTTCCGGAACTCCTCCGGGGTCAGCCCCTTCAGTTTAACCTGCCTTCGCCTCGTGTTCCAATGGGCGACGTACGCGTCCAGGTCCGCCTTGAAGGACTCGAAGTCGGGCCATGTCCTTCCCCGGAAGAACTCGTCCTTCATGTGGCCGAAGACCTGCTCGGTGGCGCCGTTGTCGATGCAGTTGCCCTTTCTGGACATGCTCTGGACGATCCCGGCGTCCTTCAGCCTCCCGCACCATGCGGCGTGCTGGTACTGCCAGCCCATGTCGCTGTGGAGCACCGGCGTCGCGCCCTCGGGCATCTTCGCCAGCAGCTGGTCGAGCAGCTCGGCCTGCTGCGCCATGTCCGGGCTGGTCGACGTCGACCACGCGACTATCTCCTTGCTGCCGAAGTCGTACACCGGCGCGAAGCAGGCCTTGCCCCAGGGCTGCTTGAACTCGGTGACGTCGGTGCCCACCTTCTGCCACGGCCCGTCGGCGGCGAAGTCGCGCCCGATGACGTTCTCGAACGTCTCGCCCACGACCCCCCTGTACGAGTTGTACCTATGGTAGTCGGTCTCGCGGCGGATGCCGCAGCGGATCCCATCTCCCGCATCATCTTGAGCACGGTCTTGTTGGCTATGCGCGCGCCCAGCTCGGCGCGCAGGCACATGGCGACCTGGCGGTGGCCGCACCCGTTGGCCGTGCGCGAGAAGATCTCCGCCACCGCGTCCCGCAGCTCCGGGCGCGTCGGCCCGGCCGGGTGCGACAGCGCGTAATAGTAGCTGGACCGGGCCAGGCCGGCGCATTCCAGCAGGCTCCCCAGCTTGCACCCCTCCGCGCGCAGGGCGCTCACGGCCTCGACCTTCGCCCTGGTCAGAGCCCGTCCCTCTCGACCAGGGCACGCAATTTTTTTAGGTAGGCCACCTCGGTCTCGAGCCTTCGGCAGCGCTCCTCGAGCTCCTGCTCGCGGGTGCGCCCGCGCGACTTGGGGCCGGACCCCTTCGGCCTGCCCCTGGGCTTGGGCCTGAGCGCCTCGGCGCCGCCCGCGCGGTAGAGCGCGCACCATCTCTTGAGCGGCGCCAGGGACATGACCCCGAACGCCTTCATGGCGTCCTGCTTGCCCATGCCGCCGTCGACCACGGCCGAGGCGGCGGCGACCTTCTGCTCGTATGTGTACCTGGTCTGCTTGCCGTCCATGGATAGCAGCACCTCGCTTCCGAACGACCGGTATACGTAGAGCCATTGTCTCACGGTGTTGCGCGGGACCGACAGCGCCTTCGCCGCCGACTCGAAGCCGTGCCCTCGCTCGAAGAGCCCGATCGCCGCCTTCCTGGCCTCGATGTCGTGTTTCACTCTCAAGTCGACACGCATAAAAAGCCTCCCATTTCTCGTGTCCAAGAAATGGGAGGCAGTTCA
>NZ_JBQKEH010000034.1:0-1454 GCF_052121415.1 Collinsella sp. LCP19S3_D5 | reverse complement strand
CATAGGCGGGGGGAGGACAACCCGGGGAACTGAAACATCTAAGTACCCGGAGGAGAGGAAATCAATCTCGAGACTCCCCGAGTAGCGGCGAGCGAAAGGGGACCGATGGCCAAACCGTCGAGCGGGCGTACCCGGCAGGGGTTCCGCCGGCGGGGTTGCAGGGCCGCGCATCCGGGGGCTGCCGCCCCCGGGCGCAGGTCCGGCTGGGGAGCGGAACGGCATGGGAGGGCCGGCCGCAGCGGGTGACAGCCCCGTACGCGAACCCAGACCGGACGGCGCGACGCGGTCCCTGAGTAGGGCCGGGCACGTGAAACCCGGTCCGAACCTGGGTGGACCACCATCCAAGCCTGAGTACTACCCTGTGACCGATAGCGCACCAGTACCGTGAGGGAAAGGTGAAAAGCACCCCGGGAGGGGAGTGAAACAGTACCTGAAACCGTGCGCCCACGAGCAGTCGGAGCACCCTTCGGGGTGTGACGGCGTGCCTTTTGTAGAATGAGCCAGCGAGTCGCTGGCGCGGGGCGAGGTTAACCGAAAGGGAGCCGTAGCGAAAGCGAGCCTTAACAGGGCGACTTGAGTCCCGCGCCGCGGACGCGAAGCCGGGTGAGCTATCCGTGGGCAGGCTGAAGCGGGGGTAAGACCCCGTGGAGGGCCGAACGCACGTCGGTTGAAAACGGCGGCGATGACCTGCGGATAGGGGTGAAAGGCCAATCAAACCCGGAGATATCTCGTTCTCCCCGAAATAGCTTTAGGGCTAGCGTCGCGCGTTCACCGCCGGAGGTAGAGCACCGGATGGACGAGGGGGCTTCGCCGCCTACCGAATCCAACCGAACTCCGAATGCCGGCGGCCCAGAGCGCGGCAGTCAGAGCATGTGGGCTAAGCTGTGTGCTCGAGAGGGAAACAGCCCGGACCGCCCGCTAAGGTCCCCAAGTTCCAGCCGAGTGGCAAAGGATGTGCGTCCGCCCAGACAACCAGGATGTTGGCTTAGAAGCAGCCATGCATTCAAAGAGTGCGTAACAGCTCACTGGTCGAGTGGACATGCGCCGACAATACACGGGGCTAAGCTGGACACCGAAGCGGCGGGATTTTATCTATAGAATCGGTAGGGGAGCTTCCCATGGGCGGAGAAGCCGGAGGGCGACCGACGGTGGAGCGCATGGGAGTGAGAATGCTGGCATGAGTAGCGAGAGACGAGAGAGTAACTCGTCCGCCGTGAACCCGAGGTTTCCTGGGCAAGGCTAATCCTCCCAGGGTCAGTCGGGGGCTAAGGCGAGGCCGGGAGGCGTAGCCGACGCGCAGCAGGCAGACATTCCTGCACCGCGCACGCGGCGCTACGACCGACGGGGCGACGGATGGGGGTGGCTCGGCGGGGTTCTGGACGTCCCCGTGATGGAGCGCGGCCCGCGGACCAGGGAAATCCGGTCCGCATCGAGGGCGAGGCTCCGGACGAAGC
>NZ_JBQKEH010000033.1:0-1454 GCF_052121415.1 Collinsella sp. LCP19S3_D5 | reverse complement strand
TGAACTGCGCCCCGAAACTTGGACTGAATAAATAGCGACTACGCCGCAAGGGCCCGGTTCCGGAACTCCTCCGGCGTCAGGCCCTTCAATCTTACCTGCCTGCGCCGCGTGTTCCAATGGGCTATGTACTCCTCCAGGTCGCGCTTGAAGTCCTCGAAGCTGCCCCACTCCCTGCCGCGGTAGAACTCGTCCTTCACGTGGCCGAAGAGCTGCTCGGTGGCGGCGTTGTCGATGCAGTTCCCCTTGCGCGACATGCTCTGGGTGATGCCCGCCCCCTCCAGCCTGGAGGTGTAGGACTCGTGCTGGTACTGCCAGCCCATGTCCGAGTGCATGGTCGGTGCCGCCCCGTCGGGCAGGGCCTCGAGGAGCCGGTCGAGCATCCTGTGCTGCTGGGCGAGGTCCGGAGAGGTCGATATGTCGCTCGCCACGATCTCCTTCGTGCAGAAGTCGAGCACCGGGGCCCAGTAGGCCTTGGCGCCGGCGACCTTGAACTCGGTGACGTCGGTGCCGAGCTTCTGCCACGGCCCCTCGGCGCCGAAATCCCTCGCGATGACGTTCTCGAACGTGCTCCCCACGAGCCCCCTGTAGGAGCTGTACCGGCGGCGGGAGCCCCGGCGGCGTATCGCGCACCGGATGCCCATCTCGCGCATCATCTTGAGCACGGTCTTGTCGGCCACGACCGCGCCCAGCTCGGCGCGCAGGCACATGGCTATCTGCCGGTGCCCGCAGCCGTTGGCGGTGCGCGAGAATATCTCGGCCGCGGCGTCGCGCAGCTCGGGCCTGGTCGGCCTCCGCGGGTGCGCCAGCGCGTAGTAGTAGGTCGACCTCCTGAGCCCCGAGCACTCCAGCAGGTGGCGCAGGGAGTGCCCCTCCGCCCTCAGCGCCCTCACCGCCTCGGCCGCCGCCCTGGTCAGAGCCCGTCCCGCTCGACCAGGGCGCGCAATTTTTTTAGGTAGGCGACCTCGGCCTCGAGCCTGCGGCAGCGCTCCTCGAGCTCCTGCTCGCGGGTGCGGGCCCGGGGTTTCGACCTCGACCCCCTCGGCCTGCCCTTCGGTCCGGGCCGCAGCGCCTCGGCGCCGCCCTCGCGGTAGAGCCTGCACCAGCGCTCCAGCGGGGACTTCGACCTGATCCCGAACTCGGCCATGGCGTCGGTCTTCGCCATCCCGCCGTCGACCACGGCCGACGCCGCGGCGACCCTCTGCTCGAATGTGTACCTGGATTGTTTCCCGCCCATGGACAGCAGCGCCTCGCTTCCGAACGCCCGGTATACCCACTGCCATTCTCTCACGGTCTCGCGGGGGACGGACAGGGCCTCGGCCGCCGGCTTGCAGCCGACGCCGGCGTCGAAGAGCTCGACGGCCCGCCTCCTGGACTCCAGGTCGTGCTTCACCCTGAGGTCTATACTCATGGAAAACCTCCCATTTCCCGATGTCCAAGAAATGGGAGGCAGTTCA
>NZ_JBQKEH010000032.1:0-1638 GCF_052121415.1 Collinsella sp. LCP19S3_D5 | reverse complement strand
CCTTGATTATCAACTTTATCCGAACACCTCCCACATTCATCCGTACATGTGCGGATGAATGTGGGAACCCGATACCCTGAGGGCCGGATCGGCCGGCCCCGGGAGATCGGAGGACGGCATGTCCGGAAAGAAGAAGAGCGGCTCCGCAAGGGCGGTCCCGAGGGCCTACGGAAGGCTCACGAGGCACGAGCGGGACACGGTCCAGAGGATGCTGGAGCGCAGGGCGTCGTGCAGGGAGATCGCGAGGGAGCTGGGCAGGTCGCCCTCGACGGTGAGCGCCGAGGTGGCGTCGCACAGGTTCGTGACGGCGCCGAAGGCCAGGCGCGGCGAGCGCGTGGACGCCTCCGCCGACCTGTCGGTGGCCTGCCCGCGCCTGGCGGCGTGGCCGCGATGCTGCAACGGCTGCGGCCGGTACCGCGCGATCGGCTGCAAGCGCCGCCCCCACGTCTTCTACGAGGCCCGGGCCGCGCAGCTGTGCGCCGACTCGGTCCTCGTCTCGTCCAGGCGCGGGATAGACGCCGACGAGCCCGCCGCGGCGGCCAGGCTGGAGGCGATAAGGGACTGCCTGCGCCGGGGGCTGTCGCCCGAGCAGATGGCGGCGCGCAACGGCGGCCCGGTGGACCTGTCGCCGTCGACCATCTACCGCTGGGTCTCGGCGGGCTACGACGGCATGACCAACATGGAGCTCAGGCGCAAGGTCGGCTACAGGCCGAGGAAGCGCGCCGCGGGCCGGGCGGCGACCCGCCACTCCGCCCGCAGGTCGCATGCCGCGTTCCTCGCCCTCGGGGAGGACGCGTGCGCCGCGGCCTGGGAGATGGACACCGTCGAGGGGGCCCGGGAGGACTCCGCCTGCCTGCTCACGCTGCTGCACCGCCCCAGCAGGCTCCAGCTCGCGCTGCCGCTGGAGGAGAAGACCGCCGGGTGCGTCGCGGACGCCCTGGAGGGCGTCCGGGCCATCCTCGGCGCCGACGGGACGCGCCGCGTGTTCCGCGCCGTCCTCACCGACAACGGCGCCGAGTTCTCCGACGAGGCGGCGATCGCGGCGCTGCTCGGCGAGGGGCCGGGCGAGACGAGGCTGTTCTACTGCGACCCCAGGCGCAGCGACCAGAAGGGCGCCTGCGAGCGCAACCACGTCGAGATCAGGAAGCTGCTGCCCAAGGGCGCCGGGATCAGGTTCGACCGGCTCGCCCCGGCCGACCTGGCGCTGGCCATGTCGCACGTGAACTCCGAGCCCCGCGGCGCGCTCGGCTTCGCGACGCCCGCGCGCGCCTTCAGGGCGATGCTCGGGGAGGACGCGGCGGCGCTGCTGGACGCCTACGGCGTGGGGGACGTGCCGCTCGGCGATCTCGACCTGACGCCGGGGCTCATCGAGAGGGCGCGCGCAGAGAGGGGCGATGCCCCGCTGGCCTAGCCTAGGAGAAAAAACGGAATAGACGGACCGACCGTCCGGCTGAGTCTGGGAAGAGGTGCCGGGCGGCGGGCGGGGCATGGCCACCGGACCCATCGAAACACATCTCCACCATTCCTTCAACTGGGAAAATGGCGCCCCCGGGTCCCGGATAGGACCTCGGGGGCGTTCGGTTAACTGCGGGAGCGTGCCGTCAGCTCAATGTGTTCGGTTGAGATCGGAAATCAACC
>NZ_JBQKEH010000031.1:0-2157 GCF_052121415.1 Collinsella sp. LCP19S3_D5 | reverse complement strand
CAGGTTGAGGAGCTCGTCGCCGGGACGGTGCAGGCAGACCTTCCTGAGCTTGCCGATCTCGGAAGGCACGTGCAGACCTTTCGTCATGGCCTCCTACCTTTCTTTCGGGCCCTTGTCAGGGCCGATTCGTTAGCGCCCCTCCGTGTGAGGCGTTATTGCTGACGACATATTTATATCCAAAATCAACCCATACTTCCACCTTGCCCCCGAACGGTTTTTTATAGGGGGTGAACGGCATACACATATACTTCACGCATGGCACACTTCATCTTAATAAAGTTTATTTACGTGCTTAAACGCGTTTTCAATCCAAAAATCAAATGGAACTAAACTTTATTAAACCACCCTCAGATTGCATATTTCGTGCAACGATATGAATAGAATTCGCAATTCTTGCTGTGTCTCAACCATTTTGATTTTTATTCATAAAAAAGTTTGTCCTATTCATTTTTAGCAAACAGATTACCGTTTACCAGACGTTGGATACCGTTCACCGGAAGCTTAGTATAAGGCCCGTCGAATACCCGATCGATCTTGCGTCTCCATTTGTAACAACTTGACTTTTCCGGCGGCAAAGACATGCAGACCCGCTCCCCAAAAGGGGCGGGTCTGCATTCGGTACACCTAGGGCCAAGTAAGGTTTAGGCCTTCGAGGGCCTCAAGGGATTAGCGATCGAACTCGGCCAGTGCCTCGCCCAGAAGCTTCAAGCCCTTGCGAAGAACATTTTCGCTCGCGCAGTAGCCCAGGCGTGCGCCGCAGGGAAGCTCAAAACGGCTGCCGGGCACCAGCAGCACTCCCCTCTCGGACAACAGGCGCTTGCAGAACTCCTCGTCGTCCTCGGGAATATCAAGCTGGATAAACGAGGTAGACACGCCCTGCGGGGCCGTCCAGGAAACGCGATGTTGCGTATCGATCCAAGCCTGCGCGATATCGCGATTGCCAGACACGATCTTGCGGTTGCGCTCGAGAATCTTGTCCTTGTGCTCAAGCACATAGGTCGCCAGGGCATCGTTGAACACGCCGCCGCAGATCATGGTGTAATCGCGATAGGTACGGATGCGATTGGACACCTCTTCGTCGGTCACGACCCAACCCACGCGGGCTGCAGGCGTCGAATAGGTCTTAGATACCGAGTTGGTGACAATGGCCTTCTCATACACGTCGGCCATCGACATAAAGGACTCGGTGTTCTCGAGCGGCAGATATACCTCGTCACACAGCACGTAGGCGCCCACTGAACGGGCAATCTCGGCAATCTGACCGAGCGTATCGGCATCAAGCACCGTACCAATGGGGTTCGATGCGTTATTGATGCAGATGAGTTTCGTGTTGGGGCGAACGAGGCGCTTGAGTTCCTCGATATCGGGTTTCCAGCCAAGCTCCTCGCGAAGCTCCCAATACTCGACCTCGGCGCCGAGCGAACGCGGAATCTCATAGAGCGGCGCATAGGTAGGCCACTCGGCGATGACATGATCGCCGGGCTCGACCACGGCCATGATGGCGTTGAGGTTGGCACCCGTGCAGCCGTTGGTCTGCAGAATGTGATCGGGATTGACCTCACGACGATAGAGCTTGGCGACTTCAGCCTTAAACTCCGGTGAACCCTCGATCCAGCCGTAGTTCATCTTCTCGCGATCCAGGCGCTCGTAGAAGGTAGCGCCGTCCTGCTCGTCGAGCGCGCGCAGCTCACCCATGGTAAGCGACGAGATCGTCGACTGGGCGATATCCCACGTGGCGCTCTTCTCCCAAACGTTGAGCCATTCCTCAACGCCGATTGTCTTGATATCCATGGCTAGGCTCCAATCGCTAGAACACGGGGATGATGCCGGCGAAGGTCATGGGAATGGAGATGATGCCCAAAAGGCAAAGAAGCCGACACCGTTGGGGGGTATCAACGTGACTGCCCCTAGTCATATGGGCCGCCTTATCTGATGTTAATTAAGCTTCATTAAACAAGAATGGGGCGGTGCGAAAGATCCGCACCGCCCCAATGGGAGACATCTAATGGCAGCTAGATGTTTGTTTTAAGACCTGTACGGGTCTTTGAAAACCTTAGAGGTCCTCGCGCCAGAAGGGCATGCTCATGCAGCGCGGGCCGCCACGGCCGCGGGAGAGCTCGGCGGAGGGCACGACGAGAAGGTCCAGGCCCTCCTTGT
>NZ_JBQKEH010000030.1:0-2256 GCF_052121415.1 Collinsella sp. LCP19S3_D5 | reverse complement strand
GCCCCATCGCGCCGAGAGTACTGCGGGGCCAGCCCGTGGGAGGCCAGGGCGCCGCTGACCGGTGGACGGCACCGAGCCGTACGCTTGGACTGAGAAGGGGGAGGCCTCGCGCCTCCCCCTTTTTCGTTTCTCAGGCAATTTAACTAAATTTCAATTTTTACAACGATATCATCTGCCGTCTTATTCAGACGTTCACCGTTCTCCTGACAGTCTCACGCACTCAATGGATTACTATCTACTTAAGCGTGATACTGCGCTTGACCTGTTTTAGGCGGGCCGTTTTATTGATTATGAAGGAAGGACGCACATGGCAGATGTTCACGAGCTGCTTGATACTTGGATTGCCAATGTCAAGGATGATGAGCTGCTGACCGAGCTCAACACGATGAAGGAGCAGGGTGACGAGGATGCCATCACCGATGCCTTCTTCCAGGATCTTGCCTTCGGCACCGCCGGCCTGCGTGGCACGATCGGTGCTGGCACCAACCGTATGAATATCTATACGGTCGGCCGTGCAACGCAGGGCTTCGCCGACTATCTCAATGCGACTTTTGAGCATCCGACGGTTGCCATTGCTCGCGATAGCCGCAATAAGGGCGAACTGTTCGTTAAGACGACGGCTGCCATTCTTGCAGCAAACGGCGTGACTGCTCTCGTATACCCTAAGATTTCTCCCGTGCCGACGCTTTCCTGGGCCGTCCGCGACCTTAAGTGCTCCGGTGGCATTTGCATGACCGCGAGCCATAACCCGGCGCCGTATAACGGCTATAAGGCCTATGGCCCCGACGGCTGCCAGATCACTAGCGAGGCCGCCGATGCAATTTCTAAGGCTATCGCCGAGACTGATACGTTCACTGGCGTGAAGTCCATGGACTTCGATGAGGCTCTTGAGCAGGGTCTGGTCAAATGGATCGATGACTCGTGCCTCGAGCGTTATTACGACGCCGTTCTCGCGCGCGGCGTGACCAACCTTTCTGCCGAGGAGATCGCTGGCGCTCCGCTTAAGCTCGTCTACACTCCGCTCAACGGCACTGGCCTCATTCCCGTCACGACGGTGCTCGAGCGCGCCGGCATCACCGATGTCACGGTTGTTCCCGAGCAGAAGGACCCGAACGGCGATTTCCCGACCTGCCCGTATCCTAACCCCGAGATCCGTCAGGCCATGCAGAAGGGAATCGACCTGTGCGAGCAGGTTCACCCCGATTTGCTGCTTGCAACCGATCCTGACGCCGACCGTGTTGGCGTTGCTGTTAAGAATGGTGATGACTATCTGCTGCTGACCGGCAATGAGATGGGCGTTCTGCTGCTCGACTATATCTGCAAGACCCGTGCCGCCCGCGGCGAGGATCTCACCAAGAAGGTCGCGGTTACTACTATTGTTTCTTCCGCCATGGTCGATGCTCTGGCCGAGGAGTATGGCTTTGAGCTCCGTCGCTGCCTGACGGGCTTCAAGTACATCGGTGACATCATTACCTCGCTTTCCGATGCTGGTGAAGTCGATCGCTTTATCTTCGGTTTCGAGGAGAGCTACGGTTATCTGGCCGGCGACCACGTGCGCGACAAGGACGCCGTGAGCACTTCGCTTCTGATTTGCCAGATGGCGCAGTATTACAAGCTCCAGGGCAAGAACCTTGCCGATGCGATGCACGAGCTGTACGAGAAGTATGGCTACTATCACAACAAGACGATTTCGCTGAGCTATCCGGGCGCTGAGGGTGCGGCAAAGATGGCCGGCATCATGGCTGGTCTGCGCGAGAACCCGCCCGCGGAGCTCGCAGGCTCCAAGATCGAGGCCGTTGTGGATTACAACACCTGCGTGAACGGCCTGCCGAAGGCTAATGTCATTGAGTTCGATCTTGAGGGTGGCAACAAGGGTATTGTCCGTCCTTCCGGCACCGAGCCCAAGATCAAGCTGTACATCTTCGCTAAGGGCGCGGATGCCGCCGAGGCTGATGCAGCACTTGACGCGATTGAGGAGTCAGGTCGCAAGCTGTTGGCCTAAGGCTTTGAAAGCCTATTTCTATAGATAGACGAAAAAGGGGATCTCGGAAACGAGGTCCCCTCTCTATTACTGCTAAATACATCTGAGAATCCCAAACTGTGTAGGAGTTGTGTGCAACCAGATTCCCGCCCCGCGGGCCCCTCCGGTCTGGCAATATATCTCCTTGCCGCGCGGCCCGGTCGGACCGGATGAGACGCGCAGGCGTGCACCTTGAGAACCGGATACTGCGAGGATGGACACACCAGATGTGTCGC
>NZ_JBQKEH010000029.1:0-3479 GCF_052121415.1 Collinsella sp. LCP19S3_D5 | reverse complement strand
CACGCGGCGCAGGCAGGTAAGATTGAAGGGCCTGACGCCGGAGGAGTTCCGGAACCGGGCCCTTGCGGCGTAGTCGCTATTTATTCAGTCCAAGTTTCGGGGCGCAGTTCATATCCCCTTTGTGGTGGTTTTGATGGTGGTTATTTGGCGCCCTGCATGACCTCGTCGAGGGTAACGCTTACGGCGTGCTGCGTCGGCACCCAGTCGACCTTCAAGAACAGCGCTGCCACCGTAATGGGGATATAGCTGAACATAAAGATCGGGAAGGTAAACAGGTTGGTTACCAGACGCCACTTTTGCGCGCAGTGAATATGCTTGTATTCAAAGATAGTCGTGAGCAGCGCCAGGATAAAGAAAGTCTGATACATCATAGCGAAGGTCATAATGAGCGAAGCGGCACACGCCTGCATCTCGACTTCGGTAGCCAAGAAACCGTGCGAAAGGCCGCCCACGATGAGGAACGTCGCATTAGCGAGCATCGAGATCAGAGAGAGCAGCATGCCCGGTGCGATCGTCATAAACATGTCGTAGGCGGCAAAGCGATGATAGCGGAAGGTCGATTTGACCAGGTGCTTACCGTACGTAAAGAACACCTGGTAGAAGCCCTTGGTCCAACGCATACGCTGTTTCCAGGATGCCTTAAACGTCACGGGCTGTTCGTCAAAGAACTCCGCCGGCGCATAGCCAATGCGAATGCCGTGAATGGCACAGAACGTGGTGAACTGAATATCCTCGGTCAGCGTGTGGAACTGCCAGCCGTGCATACCCTCGATAACACTGGCGGAGATGAGGTAGCCCGAACCCGAAACGGCGCAAGACGTCTTACAGATGTTGCGCGCATTGTTGAGAAAGCGCGCCTCGCGCAGATACCACGTGGCATTAGCTGCCGAGATCCACGAGCTGCCAAAGTTCTTGGAATTGCGATAGCTCGTAACAACATGGAAGCCCTGGTCAAAAGCATCGTTCATCTTGGACACGTAATCGCGGGCGATGACGTTATCGGCATCGAAGATAAAGTAGCCTTCAAACGTATCGGGATACTCGTTAAGGATGCGGTCGAAGCCATAGTCCATGACCCAGCTCTTGCCTTTACGGGCCAAGTCATTGCGCTCATAGACGACGGCGCCCGCCTCGCGCGCGAGCTGCGCCGTGTTGTCGGTGCAGGCATCGGCGACCACGAAGACCTCGATAAGCTCGGACGGATAATCTTGGTCCTTAATGGAGCGCACGAGGTTGGCGATCACGGCCTCCTCGTTATGCGCCGCGATAAAGAAGGCATAACGATGGAGCTTCTTGGCCTTGGGAGGCGCGACCTCACCACGAAGAGCGCCGATGACAAAGAAGACCACCTGGTACAGAAAACAGACCGTAAGCAGCGTGACGACAATCTGGTTGAAGATCACGATAGGTGTGTTGGTTTGTAAAAAGGCGAGCATGCAGGCTCCCAGGAACGCGTGACGTAAACAACCGTATATCTTACCGCAGGCTTACGGAGTTCAAGAAACCACCTAATACTGGCTAGGCCTCGAGCAGACCGAGCTGAGGGACGATTTCGTTGCCAGCGGCAGTGCGGCCGAGCGAACGCGGGGCCAGATCATCCAGAACCGCCGCAAGATCCCATGGCAGCTCGTCACGGCACTCGATGTGCTCCCCCGTCACGGGATGATCGAACGCCACACGCCAGGAATGCAGGAACTGCCTGGTCAAACCCTGATCGGCACGAGCATCGCACTTACCATAGAGTGGATCGCCCACGCAGGCGTGGTTGATATGGCGCATGTGCACGCGAATCTGATGCGTGCGGCCGGTAAACAGGTGACACTCGACAAGCGTGTAGCCGTCGTCGAAACGCGTGGAATCAAAGCGCTCAAGGACCTTAAAGGTCGTGATGGCCTGGCGCGCAAAGGGGTCATCGGAAACCGCCATCTTCACGCGGTCGCGCGTCGATCGGGCAATACCGGTGTTGATAGTGCCCTCGTCCATGGCAATGTGCCCATGAACGAGCGTAATGTAGCGACGGTCGAGCGTGCGCGTGCGGATGAGATTTTGAAGCGCACGCTGGGTGTCGTCGTCTTTAGCCGCGAGCATAAGACCCGAGGTATCGCGATCCAGACGATGCACGATGCCGGGGCGGTCCTCGCCCTGCACGGTACCCAGATGGTCGATGCCGCAGTGATAGACCAAGGCATTCGCAAGGGTGCCGCTCTCATGACCATGCGCAGGATGGCACACCAGGCCGCGCTGCTTGGAGAGCACCATGAGATAGTCGTCCTCATAGCGAATGTCGAGCGGGATGGCCTCGGGGATCACGTCGGTCGGGTCATGCGGCTCGGGCAGGTCGACCGAGATGCGGTCACCGGAGCGTACGGCATACTTTTTAGATAGGCAGGTCTCGCCGTTGACGGCAACGGCGCCTCCCTCGATCAGATGCGCGCAGGCAGAGCGTGTGGGACAGCCATCGTTGGCGCCCAGATAGGCGTCGAGACGTTGACCGGCGCAATCGTCGGCAACGAGAATATGGATGTCGGCCATTAGCGCTCATTCCTTTCGCGAATCTTGCGGGCACGCTCCCCACGCTGCTTAGCTTTACGTTTGGCGCGGGCCTCGTCACGGGCATTGAGCTCGGCGGTCGCATCGACCTCGCGAGCGGCGGGACTCAAGAACATGTATCCGATGAGCGCCAGAACGACACCGGCGGTAATGCCGATATCGGCCACGTTAAAGACGGGGAAATCAATGAAGGTAGTGGCAATAAAATCAGTCACAAAGCCCATGGCCAGGCGATCGATCGCGTTGCCGATGGCGCCGCCCGCAACCATGGCCATACCCACGACCTCTAGGCGAGCGAGCTGAGGAGCACGGAGCAAGTACACGGCAATGGCGGCAATGGCCGCAAGCGCCAGCACGGCAAACGCTATGCCATGGCCCTCACCCATGCTAAAGGCAGCTCCGATATTGCGGACAAACACAAAATCGATCACGCCGGGGATAACAGTCATATGCAGGGTATTGCCCACGGCACGAACCGCAAGCTTGGTCAGCTGGTCAACAAGCAACACAAAGAGCGCCACCCCACCAGCAACACCTAACCGCCAACGCAAAGGCGGCGTCATATCCGCACCACGACCCAAAGAAATCCCCTACCCTCAAGGACGTCGAATTCCGTTTAACGCAAATTAATATCTTATATTGCCATACGCAGAACGCACGACATATCCACCAATGCGACAAAGGGGCTGTCCCCTTGTCCCTTCACCGGGTAGTCTTTTTGGGACGGGGCTTTTTTAGCTACCCAGTCCAGCGCTTTCGAAGATTAAGTCCTTATTTGAGGTAGGGCAGCTAAAAAAGCCCCGTCCCAAAAAGACTACCGACAGACACTATGACCCAATCCGAGGGCACTAAAAAGATAGGAGCCCCCGCTCGTGACCGCGGGTCGGGGCTGCGACAATGATGTTGAAGTGCCATAGGCGCAGCCGCGC
>NZ_JBQKEH010000028.1:0-3924 GCF_052121415.1 Collinsella sp. LCP19S3_D5 | reverse complement strand
GGTCAGGCCGGTCGACATGGCGCCTGTGACGCGGTCGAAGTTGTACCAGCGGCCCTCGACCCTCTGCTCGCCGTAGAGCATGGCGCCGTCGCCGCCGTAGAGGACGGTCTTCCCACTCGGCAAAGCTGCAAATCCAATTGACATTGCGCCGCCGTTATTTGGGTCGAAATAGTACCAATGACCTTTCCAACGAAGTTCGCCGATTACTTTCACTCCATTGGAGTCATAACAGACAGTTTTGCCATTCTCTTCAGCAAGACGATACATGTTCGCATCTGGATAATCGTAAGCATAATCACAATCAACGTTCCCAGAAATACCCGAAATCATGCCGGAGGATGTATATTGCCAAAGGACGTAGTCGCTCTTATACGAGCACATAGCCGGACCATATTGCGCAACCCAGTGTTTGAGATTAGAAAGTGAAGAGTCGGTCAAATAAGTATTAAACCAGTATAGGTTTGCATATACTCCAGATTCAAACCCAGCTGATTCAATCCTTGAGGCAAAAGTGCATATATTTGATGCAATCTGACTGCAATTAAACCCAGTATCTTGAAGAATTCTATTATCTTCGACATCAATATAAATAGGAAGCTGCGGGCGATGGCCGCCCAACCAATTTAAAACATTATCAGCTTCACGACGAGCGTCAGAATTTGAACCTGCATAAGAGTAGTAGTAAATACCGTAAGGAATTCCGAGCCTTTCACACTCGCTCGCATTACGCTCAAAATAAGAATCGGGGCCACCATAAACAGGGCCGATTCTTAGGTAAGCAAACTGCACGCCCGAGGACTTAACACGCACCCAATCAATTGATCCCTGCCAGCTGCTAACATCAATTCCATGAGCAAGCGGAACTTGCGCTACCGGACCAGCAGAAGCGACACGCAAAGGGAAGATACAGCAAAGAAAGGTAAGGACGAGAACTTGCAAGTAATATTTTTTAGTAATCAACACATTCCTCTCGAGTAAAAAAGCTGGTAGAGATGCATTACATCGAGCATCGATACACATTCAAAAGCAGCTGCTATTATCTGTTTATAATTAAGTATATTATCTTATCGAAATGCGAGGGCTTAAATGGAACAAAATCCAGTCATATGGCTTGTGATTCCTTGTTATAACGAGGAACAGGTTTTACCGAAAACTGCACCGCAGTTTGAAAGCATTATTCAAACGCTCATCAACGAAAAAGAAATAGCACCTCTTTCGAAGGTGCTATTTGTAAACGATGGATCTAAAGACACTACCTGGGATATTATTTGTAAGCTCAGTGAAAGAAGTCCGATTATTGAAGGAATATCCCTAAGCCGAAACAGAGGCCATCAAAATGCGCTTCTAGCAGGTCTAATGGAAGCGCAGCATAAGTGCGACGCCACGATCTCCATTGACTGCGATGGACAAGACGACATCTCCAAAATCACAGATATGATTCATTGTTACAAAGAGGGTTACGAGGTCGTATATGGCGTTCGCAACTCGAGAGATACTGATACGTTTTTCAAACGATTTTCAGCGGAGAGTTTCTACAAGCTACTCAATGCGCTCGGCGCAAATGTAGTGTACAACCATGCGGATTATCGACTTATGGGCTCTAAGGCTCTAGCGGGTCTTCAGGAGTTTCATGAAGTCAATCTATTTCTAAGAGGAATGGTCCCACTCGTGGGGTATCCATCGACTACGGTTGAATACAAAAGAGAGGAACGAATTGCCGGAGAAAGCCACTACCCGTTAACCAAAATGCTTCATCTTGCATTTGACGGCATAACAAGTCTGTCCGAAAAACCCATCCATTTCATAACCGGAGCTGGACTTCTTTTTAGCTTGCTAGGCTTTATTGGAATCATCTGGGCCTTGATCAACGTTGCTGTTCAGCATGCCGTCACAGGGTGGGCTTCAATCATTTGCATCATTTGCTTCTTTGGTGGAGTACAGCTGATTGCTCTAGGCATTATCGGAGAGTACATCGGTAAAATATATCTGGAAGTTAAGCATCGCCCGAGATTCATAGTTGCACAAAGGACTTGGGACGACAACTGATTATGTGATGTCGAATCAGAGTCAGCCCTAAAAGGGAGCTTGCTCTTAGGATATAACCCACAGACCCCGAGCCCGCGATTAAAGGTGCGGGCTCGGACTTCTTCTAGGTCTAGTGTATCTTGACCTGTGACGCGCTGGCCAAACCAGCAGTCTCATCCCCCCCCCTCTCCTTGAAGGGGTCCTCGCATTTGTTCTTAAGGCCAACATGCCTGTCGAATACTTTCAGCAAGCCTTTCCCACTTCAGGCCGCCCATGATACCCGCGACGCTGCGCTTATGCGGAACTCAGCCAGAACCATATGCGCATAGCCGGACATCAGGTGTCCCTCAATTATCACGACCCCTTACACTCGCATTGCCTCCTGAAGATACCCCCTATATCGTTCCTAATTTGGTTGAAAAACAACTTGCGCCTAAACTACGGCCTGAACACGGTGCGGTACCTACACATCAACTTCAAGCGGGAACGGCGATGGGCCTTTTGGACAATAGCGGCCGCCCTTTCGACTTGAATTCTCAACGGCCTGAACAATCGTCAATATTAGTCGGAGAGGGCTTTGAAAAGCCGCTTGCCTCCGCCCGCACAGTGAGTGGTTTAAGGCCGGCCGCTGCGCACCCAGCGGACTAAAGTCTTATAAGAAGCCTGTGGCGCCACACGGCACCACAGGCTTAAAAGGAAAACTAATTCCCAAAAACGCTAAACTAAACGCAAAACGCCATTCCAAGGACGCCAATAATACGTCCGGATATAAATCTCTTCACCAGTTTGATCACCAGGGATTCCTCCGACAGCGTCATCAAACTCATTGCCAGACGCATGAACGAGAATACCATTTCCAAGATAAATGGCGGTATGAAATGCCTCGTTCAGCAGGATATCGCCGACACGAAGATCCGAAAAATCAGTAACCCAAATGAAACCATTTGCAGTGAGCTGAGATTTCATATTACCGGTATAAGTTGCTCCACCGGTATTCAGTCCAGCCGCCTTCAGTGAGCTAACGACGAGAGAGGAACAGTCATAATCCCCTCGCTCTCCCCAGCGATAGGCTTGGTCATAACCATGCGAGTCATCAAGAGCAATTGAGAGGGCCCAGTTAATATAGTTATTCTTCCTCGAGTCTCCCGTGTCTAGCATCTGCAGATGGCCATCAATGCTATTGAAGAAATAGTTAACTGAATTAACTCTATTCCAGCCATAAATCATCCATGACATGATGGGGTCATAATAGACGACCTTATGCTGATTTCTAATCCATTGAAAACCGTGACTTGCAGCGCCTGTGAAGCTATCTAATAAATACCAATGATACTCAACATCGTTAGCATCTGCATGTAATCGCTGCTGTCCATATAACATGCAACCAGTTAAGTCATTGTAATAAACCCATTTGTTGCCACCAGAAAGATATTTCCACCCAGTGACGAGAACATGCGAATTATCATCGAAATAATACCAAGCGAAGTCGCTATATCCAAACGGAGAACCATTTAGTCGAGCTTCGCCTGAAATTAGAAAATAATCCGAGGTAGCATAATATCGACCGAAATCAGCAACTTCAAACCAGCCCGTATGAACAACACCAGTAACAGGATCAGCAAAAAGAGACAAGCCATCCCGAGCGATTAGACCATGCAAGGGATTGTCGTCATCATCAACAAGAACCGAATCTCCTTCAACCTCTTTAATCATAAAGAGCTGAACACCGTTTTCGTTGAAATAGCCACGATGCGAGTCGCTTATACTAATCCAACAATTTGTCGCAATCTCGCCCGTCACGCGGTCGAAGAACCTCTCGCCGAGGCCCTCCACCTCCTGGAGGCCGTAGAGCACGGCGCCGTCCTCGCCGTAGAGCACGGTCTTGTAGCCCAGGTCGGT
>NZ_JBQKEH010000027.1:0-6216 GCF_052121415.1 Collinsella sp. LCP19S3_D5 | reverse complement strand
CCAGAGCGAGCAAGGCGCCTTGAAACGAGGCGGCATTGACCTTTTGGTCATGCCGCCGAAGTTGAAAGGCAGATTGCCGCTCTGGCGGGCTTGCAGCGTCGAGCCGTTACGGCGTTTAGTAAAACGCCGTAACTAAAAGCGGTTGCCGCGGAAGCCACCGCCGTTGCGGCCGCCACGGTCGCCGCCGCGCGCGCCACGATCGCCGCCACGGTTGCCGCCGAAGCCGCCACGGTTGCCACCGCGGTCGCCATAGCCACCACGGTTGCCGCCAAAGCCGCCGCGACCGCCACGATCGCCGCCACGGTCACCAAAGCCGCCACGGCCACCGCGACCACCACGGTCGCCGCCACGGCCACCGCGGTCGCCAAAGCCGCCGCGACCGCCACGGTCGCCGCCACGGCCACCACGGTCGTCACGGCCGCCGCGAGGACCGCGATCCTCGTCCAGACCCATGGCGACGAGCGGAGCGATAACCTTATCGAGCGCGGCCATCAGCTCGGTGGCCTCCTCGTAAGAAAGCTCGGGCAGGAGCTTCTCCTTCTTGTTGGCAAGCTCGACCAGGCCCTCAGCGGCATCCTCGGCAGCGAAGACGACGATCTTGCGCATATCGCCCTCGGCGTTGTCGATGCGGCCGACCAGATCGGCAGCCTCGGCCTCGGCCATCAGGCCATCGAGCTCACGAAGGCGCATGCCCAGCAGATCGGACATTTCCTTCTGCTCCATCTTGGGCTTGAGATCAAGGAGCTTGATGGCGCGCTCGATGTTCGCCATACGCTCGGCCTTAGCCTCTTCCTCCTTGGAAATAGCAAAGCGACGGCTACGCAGCAGGCGGGCGGCCTTCTGCATCTTGTCCATCAGCTCTTCGTCATCGTAATCAACGGCGGCCTCGACAACCTCGGCCTCCTCCTCGGCGGAAACCTCGTCAGCAGCCTCAACCTCGGTAGCTTCGGTCTCCACGGTCTCGACTGCCTCGACCTCGGCAGCCATGGTCTCGTTCTCGGTCTCGTTCATGATCTTTTCGTTCTCGGACATGAGACTCCTTCTTGGCCCTCTCGGGCATCATCGCCCCATTCGCGGGGCCCGTCGCGCACTCTTTGCGCTTTAAACATTCATGCCTCTCGGCAAAACGTCCATTAGTTTATGGTGTCGCCATCCAATCTAGCTGCAGAATCTATATGCACACATTAATGCGACATGTCGCGGTATCATGGCCTGAACCAAACGTGTCCACCTTAAGGAGCCCGCCATGATTAAGCCCATCATGAAATCCGAGTTCTTTTTGCGCCTGCCTTCCGAAGACGCAGGGCCCGACGATGCCGTGATCGGGCAGGACCTCCTGGATACGCTCCACGAGCATGAGCACGAGTGCGTGGGGCTCGCCGCCAACATGATCGGCGTGCGCAAACGCATCATCTGCGTAAATGACGGCAACAGGGCGCTCCTGATGTACAACCCTCAAATTCTTGAGCAGGTCAATGCCTATCAGACCAGCGAAGGATGCCTCTCGCTGATCGGCGAGCGTCCCTGCACCCGCTATCGTCGCATTAAGGTGGAGTATTTGGACGAGAACTTCGTCCACCGCATCAAAAACTTCTCGGGCTACACCGCCGAGATCATCCAGCACGAAATCGACCACTGCAACGGCGTCGTTATATAGTTCCGCGAGTCAAGGAAAATGATCTGTTTTCCTCCGTCCCCTTTGGATCATGGTAACGATGCAGGCTGAGCACACAACAGCGAGCGGCCGCATTTGCGCCAAGGTGACGTGAAATGAGAGGGCGCTGACCTTCTGGTCGCGCCCTCGAAATTGAACGTCAGATTGGCGTGAATGCGGCTCGCGTAGCATCAAGCGGTCCGCCGTTCGGTAGAACGGCGGAACCAATTAGGACTGGCGGTAGTGATCAAAGAAATCGGCGAGGTCTTCGAGCGACTCTTTGAGCACTTCCATGCGCGGCAGGTACACGATGCGGAAGTGATCGGGCTCAGCCCAGTTGAAGCCGCCGCCACGCGTGATGAGGATCTTCTTCTCGTGCAGCAGGTCGAGGGCAAACTGCTCGTCATCGGTGATGTTGAACTTTTTAACATCCATCTTGGGGAAGATATAAAACGCCGCACGCGGCTTGACCACCGAGATGCCGTCGATCTTGCTGAGCGCCTCATACACAAAGTTGCGCTGCTCGTAGACACGACCGCCGGGGCGGATGTAATCGTTGACCGACTGATGACCGCCAAGCGCCGTCTGGACGATCGACTGGGCCGGCACGTTGGAGCACAGGCGCATGTTGGAGAGCATGTTGATGCCCATGATGAAGTCGCTCATGCAGCGCTGGTTGCCCGAAAGCACCATCCAGCCAATGCGATAGCCCGCGATCATATGCGACTTGGACAGGCCGCTAAACGTAATGCAGGGCAGGTCGGGGGCGAGCGATGCAATGGAGACGTGCTCGTAGCCGTCCATGCACAGGCGGTCATAGATCTCGTCGGCAAAAATCATGAGCTGGTGCCTGCGCGCGATCTCAACGATGCCCTCGAGCACCTCGCGCGGATAGACAGAGCCCGTGGGGTTGTTGGGGTTGATGATGACGAGGGCCTTGGTCGCGCTCGTGACCTTGGACTCCATATCCTGCAGATCGGGATACCAATCGGCCTGCTCATCACACAGATAGTGCACGGGATGTCCACCGGCAAGAGTTGCGCACGCCGTCCACAGCGGATAATCGGGGCTGGGAATCAGAATCTCGTCGCCATTGTCGAGCAGCGCGTTCATCGAAAGCTGAATGAGCTCGGACACGCCGTTGCCCGTGTAGATATGTTCCATCTGAACATTGGGCAGGCCCTTGATCTGCGAATACTGCATGATCGCCTTGCGCGCAGAGAACAGACCACGCGAGTTGGAATAGCCTTCGCAGTCGGGCAGCTGCTGGCGCATGTCCTTAATGACCTCATCGGGCGTGCGGAAACCAAAGGGCGCCGGATTACCGATGTTGAGCTTGAGGATGCACTCGCCTTCGTCCTCCATACGGGCTGCCTCGTCGACAACGGGGCCGCGCACGTCATACAGAACGTTCTCGAGTTTGGTGGATTTAGAAAAAGTACGCATGGTGGTGCTCCTTGCAATTTGAGCTGAGGGATAGGGTTCGGGCTTGGAAACGTTGTGGGTCGATGATGTCTCGTCTTGATCGGCGTCACCGGCGAGCAGCCAGGTAACATCGACCTCCAAAATGCGGGCGAGCAGCTCTGCCACATCGCGCCGCGGAATCGTCTTGCCGCTCACATATTGGCTCATCTGACTCTTGCCGAGTTTTTTGCCGAGCATCTCCGATGCGCGGATTACGTCCGACTGACGAACGTCGCGATCGGACATAGCCTGTCGCAGGCGATCGCTAAACGTCTCTTGGGTCACAGGAACCTCCTTGCTGGCAAAGTTCAATTTATAGTACACGAATTGAACCAAGGTTCAATTTAGCAAGCAGTATAGCGCCGTGCTATTTCTAAAAGTTCAATTTTAAAAATAACATGACCCAAACCTCAAGATTTACCCCAAGGCGGTAACGACGTGCGCCCATTTAGAGGTATTCGAGAAAACGGGCGGCGGCAAGCGAAACATCGGCCGTTCGATATATGGCGTTGATCTGTCGATGGGGATGCCCTTCGAGCGGACGCACGGCAACATCGAACTGACAGCGGCGCATGATGAGCGCGGGAAGAATGCTCACACCCAGGCCGTCCTCGACCATAGCCATAATCGCATAGTCATCCCAGGTCGACAGTTTTGAGTGCACTGCCAGTCCCGCCCGACGAAACAGCGGCGTAATCTCGTCATCGGTGCCGCGTTCTAGCAGAATAAACTGCTCGTTGGCCAAGTCGGCAAGAGAGACGACCTCCGCCGTGGCAAACAACGAGCCTGACGGCACTACCGCCATTAACTCGTCGCGCACCAAAGGCAGCGATGTCATGCCGTTTTCTCGGGGCTCACGAGGGATAAAACCCAGATCGCAGCGACCCTCTGCCACCCATTGTTCAATCTCTGAATAGTCGCCCATCAGCAACTCGTAATCGACGTCTGGATGATCAGCACGAAAACGCGCAATCACCGGCGGCAGCACGTGGGTCGCCACGCTCGAAAACGTACCGATGCAGACTTTGCCGCGCATGAGCCCGCGCATCTCATCCACCCGTCGCTGCAAGCGAACGAATTCCTCGCAGAGCGCCTCGACAGCCGGCATGACCTGCCGCCCGTCGGCAGAAAGAGCAACACCTTCACGACCGCGGTCGAGCACCTTAAAGCCCCAATCGGCCTCAAGATCGGCCACCATGCGGCTCACGCCCGATTGCGAGTAGCTCAGGCGCTCGGCAGCACGCGTAAAGCTTCCAGCGCGCACGGTCTCCAGCAGCACCTGCATCTTTTGAATATTCGTTTCCACGACATGCCTCCACCTTTGCATGAGTTTTTGTCATGTTTTCCATGCATTATATTCGCTTTTCTTCTAAAGCCAGTTCACCCATAGTGAACATGCACAGATATAGAGGGGACGGCAGCGCATGAACAACGGATTGATTACGTATTTAGCAGCATTGCTGTTGTTTGGCTCCAACGGCATCATCGCTGCGGCCATTGCACTCCCGAGCTCCGATATCGTGCTGCTACGCACTTTTCTGGGAGCCCTTTCGCTTGTCACCATCCTCGCCATTACCCAACGCCATAAGCTGCAGGCGCCTTCTCGCCCCCGCGAAGCCGCAGCCCTCCTCCTCTCGGGAGCCGCGCTGGGCGCCAGCTGGATTTTTCTGTTTCGCGCTTATCAGACGATCGGCGTCGGCGTTTCTTCGCTGCTGTACTACTGCGGCCCCATCATCGTCATGGCCCTCTCGCCGTTTATCTTTGGCGAAAAACTAACCGGTGGCAAAATCGCCGGGTTTATCGCAGTCGCCTGCGGCGCTTTTCTCATTGCAGCGCAAGGTCTAGGCGGCAATATGCCCATTGCGGGCATCGTCTGCGGAATCGCCTCGGCCTTCTGTTATGCATTGATGGTCATCGCCAGCAAGGGCGCGCCGCACATCGAAGGCCTCGAGAACTCCGCGCTCCAGGTGAGCGCCGCCTTTGTGACCGCGCTGGTCCTTACACTCGTCACCCAAGGCACCCCCTCATTCCTATCCGCCAGCATCGCCGCAACCATCGATTGGCGCGCCGTCGCTATGCTCGGCGTCGTCAACACCGGCATCGGTTGTCTGCTCTACTTTAGCGCCGTCGCCAAATTGCCCGTGCAGACCGTCGCTGTCGTCGGCTACCTCGAGCCGCTTTCGGCCGTCGTGTTCTCGTCCGCCCTTTTGGGCGAAGTCATAACACCGGTCCGCCTGATGGGCGCCGTGCTTATCATCGGCGGCGCGATCTTTTGCGAACTCGCCGGTAAACGCTCAGGCGCCAAGACCGGTATCGCTCAGGCAGCACGCGTCTAAAAGTTCCCTCTTCAGTTTCAGAGCAGGAGCGCGTCCGCAGTTATTACATTGCAGCAAAGCCATACAGCGGATGCGCCCCTGTTTTGAAATGCTACCTGCGTACATAAATAATCCCCAACTGGGGATTATTGTCTAAAATTACCCGATGTGCCAAACAGCTCTTATATGTATAAAGACGGCATAAAAGTTATCTGTCCAAGACAGATAACCGGATGTCCAAGGGAGTCCACGTGGCGCACGCCAAACTGGAGGCAAACCTCCAAGACCAGCACGGTCAAGTACGTGGTAATCGCCATGAAGGCCGACAACCACAACGAGAGCGGCATCTTCGCCCTGTTTAGCCTGGTGCGCAAAGTGGCACCGTGGCTGATTCTACCTGCCATGATCGGCGGCGCGGCGCTGCTCGCCAATAACTCCAGCTCAAAGTTCAGATCGAGGAAGCCGAGGAAATGGATGTCGGTATCTTCTCGGACGACCTTGTCAACAGCAACGAAGCCGGTAGGGACATGAACGTCGACCCCACCGAGCTGCTCGGGAGCGTCGCCGATACGCCCGAACACCAACAGCTCGACGGCCTCGAGAGCGAACAACTCAACGACGCCAACTTCTAACGACGTCGCGCGTCGACGACAGCGGCCCTGCGCCTCACAGTGAACTGCACCCCAAAACTTGGACGGCTTAAATAAGAACTACGCCGCAAGGGGCTGGTTCCGGAACTCCTCCGGGGTCAGCCCCTTCAGTTTAACCTGCCTTCGCCTCGTG
>NZ_JBQKEH010000026.1:0-13086 GCF_052121415.1 Collinsella sp. LCP19S3_D5 | reverse complement strand
GGGTTCGAATCCCATGCACCGGGCGCAAACAAAAACGGTCCCCTTGCGAGGACCGTTTCCAATTCAGTGGTGGGCGATGAGGGATGTCCGCGTGCGGCTGGCGCCGCCCGCTTCCGCTTCGTCGCTCCGCTCCTCGCGTGCTGCGCTGGAAAACGCTTCGCGTTTCCTCAGCTCCGCACCCTTGCGGGTTCGAATCCCTCTGCACTGGGCCCAAAAGGGAAAGGCCCCCATCGCTGGGAGCCTTTTCAATCAAGTGGTGGGCGATGAGGGATTCGAACCCCCAGCCTTGTGCGTGTAAAGCACCTGCGCTAACCGTTGCGCCAATCGCCCGCGGGAATTGAGTATAGCGGAAACCCTGCGGGGTTCACCGCTAATTCATAACGAAATCTAAGCGGAGACTTCGATGCCCTTGTTCTCGTCGATAAAGAAGCGCTTGTACCAAATGAGGAACGTCAGCGTGGTATAGATCTTGCGCTGGTTGAGCGCGCGGCCCTCAAAGTGATCGTCGAGCAGCTTCATGAGCGCATCGGTGTCAAAGAAATCGGCAGCCCACGGTGCGGTGAAGTACTCCTTGACGTAGTCGTAGTATTTCTGCTCGCGCAGCCAGAACTTAACTGGCACCGGGAAGCCAACCTTCTTGCGTGTTGCCCACTCATCGGGCAGCGTGCGATTGGCGGCGTGGCGCAGGACAAGTTTGCAGCCCTCTTCGTTGACACGGTAGTTGGCGGGAATATGCTCGGCGAACTCCATGACCTTTTTGTCCAGGAACGGAACGCGGAGCTCCAGGGAGTGTGCCATGCACATCTTGTCTGCCTTGAGCAGGATGTCGCCCGGAAGCCACATGTTCATATCCAGATATTGCTTCTTAGAGAGCTCGCAGCAGTCGGGGACCTGCTTGTAGTACTCTGCGCACATTTCGGAGGCGTTCTTGCCGGTGTCGTAAGCTGGCTTGAGAACCTCGTCAACCTCGGACGGGTCGAACACCTTTGCCTGGCCCACGTACCAGCGCTCGGGGACCTCGGCGCACTTGGTCAGGAAGTTGTGACCCTTAAAGTAGGGGAGATGCTGAACGAGCGAGCCCAGGGCACGGCGCACGCCGAGCGGCACGCGCTTCTTGAAGGATCGCATCTCGGGGGTGTCCTCGTACCACTCGTAGCCGGCAAACAGCTCGTCGGCGCCCTCGCCCGAAAGGACGACGGTAACTTCCTCGGCGGCCATCTGTGCCAGATAGTACAGCGGCACGCTGGAGAGGTTCGATTGCGGCTCGTCCATGTGGTACTGGATATCGGGTAGCGCGTCGAAGAACTCGTCGGCGGTGATCATCTTGCGCACGTTCTTAATGCCAAGCTTGTCGGAAAGCTCGGCGGCGTAGTTGGTCTCGTTGAAGTTCTTGTAGTCAAAGCCGACGGAATACGTGGTGTCGGGCATGAGGCAGGCGGCAATGTAGCTGGAGTCGACGCCGCCGGAGAGGAATGAGCCAACTTTAACATCGGCGATGCGGTGCGCGGCAACGCTCTCGTGCACGACCTTGTCGCACTCGTCCACGTACTCCTCGAAGCTCTTGGAGTTGTCATCGGTAAAGTCGCAGCTCCAGTAGCGCTTGATATCCATAGTTTTGGTCGTAAGGTCGTACGTAAAGCAATGCGCGGGGGCCAGCTTGAACACGCCCTTAAAGAACGTCTCCTCCGTGGCAGGGAACTGCAGCGTGAGGTAGGGACGCAGCGCGTCGCGGTTGACGGCCTTCTCAAACTTGGGGTGGTCCAGGAAGCTCTTGATCTCGGAGCCAAACAGCAGCGAGCCGTCGGAGGCCCGGTAGTAATAGAACGGCTTGATGCCAAAGATGTCACGGGCGCCGAAGAGCTTGTTCCTGTTCTGGTCGTGAATCACGAACGCATACATGCCGCGCAGGCGGTTGACCAGGTCCTCGCCCCACGCCTCGTAGCCGTGCACCAGGACCTCGGTGTCGGCGTTGCAGTGGAAGACGTAGCCGGCAGCCTCGAGCTCGGCGCGAAGCTCCTGGAAGTTGTAGATCTCGCCGTTGAAGACGATGGTGACCTTGCCGTCATCGCTCGACATGGGCTGAGCGCCAGCCTCGGAAAGGTCGAGAATCGAAAGACGGCGGAAGCCGAGAGCGACGTTATCGACGATGTGCTGGCCACCCATATCCGGCCCGCGATGGATGATGCGATTCATCATGGCCGTGAGAACCAGCTCACTCTGTTCATCTGTACCGGTAAAACCGACAAAACCGCACATGCAAGATCCTTTCTGCTGACGGCTTAGGTGCGCTGCCGCAAGGTTTGCAGCAGTCGATATCAATCAATCCTTACTATCATGCCAATCTTTTGCTTCGTGATGGGGCATAAGCGCCGAGGGGACCGAAAAACCACGGCCCGCACGTTGGGTGAAGCGGCGGGCCGTGACTGCGACGATTGCTGTGTGCGAGAGCGCGAGAGGGGCTAGCGCTTGCCGCGCTTGGCAAGGCGGTGCTCTACCTTGGCGACGACGTGGATGAGCGGAATCGTCACAACCAGATAGTAGGGTGCGGCGCAAATATAGGGTGTGATGTTGCCCGTGGTGGTCGTGAGGTTTTTGGAGAACAGCATGAGTTCCATGACGCCGACGCTCGAAAGCAGCGACGTGTCCTTGTAGAGCATGACAAACTCACTGGTCATCCCCGCATCGCGCGCATTTGTAGGGCGGGGGTTTTGTTATTTCGAATTAACCGTGCGCTGGTCCTTGCAAGTTTTTAGGGTGCTGAGACACTCGCAAGGTCAGGTGGCATATTAGGATGGTTGATAATACAGGGGCGCGACCGGATTCATCTGGGACGGTTTTTGCTCTTTTAAGGTTAGGTTTAGCGAGAAAGGTCGTTATATGTCGGGTGCGACGAAGGAGAAGCTGGCTTTGATGCGCTATGTGGAGCTGCTCGAGGCCGAGGCCCTTGTTGTTTCCAAGCCGGATACTCTTTGCGACCAGCGCATCGAGTTTGCGACCGACGACTCGCGCCAGGTACGTCCGGGCACATTGTTTGTCTGCAAGGGCCGTGCGTTCAAGCCCGAGTATCTGGTCTCGGCGATTGCCGAAGGCGCCGTGGCGTACGTGTCCGAGGTTGATTACGACGTCGATATTCCCGCTGTGATCGTCAACGATATCCGCCGTACGCTCGCTGTGGTGGCGGACGCCTATTACGGTCATCCCTCGGGCAAGGTGAAGGTCTGCGCTTTTACGGGCACCAAGGGCAAGTCGACCTGCAGCTTTTATCTGCGTGGCATTCTTGCCAACGAGGCTAAGCTCACGGGCCGTCATCGACCAGCCCTCAACACGGGTATCGAGTTCGATGACGGTATCGAGGCCGGTCCTTCTAAGCTAACGACCCCCGAGTCCTTCCTTTTGCAGTCGCGTATCGCACATGCCGCCGAGGCGGGCGCTCCGTGGCTGGTCATGGAGGCGTCGAGCCAGGGCCTCAAATACGAGCGTACGGGCAAGATTGACTTTGAAGTGGGCGCCTTTACCAATATCGGTGAGGACCATATCTCGCCGATCGAGCACCCCACGCTCGAGGATTACTTTGCCAGCAAGCTCAAGATTTTTTCGCAGAGCCGCTTTGCCGTGGTCAACCTCGATATGGACCACGTCGACCGCGTGCTCGAGGCGGCGTCCCGCTGCGAGCGCACGGTGACGTTTTCGCTGACCGATGGACGCGCCGACGTGCGTGCGTTGGCCATTCGCAACGGCGATTGCGGCGTGATCGCCACGGTCCGCACGCCGCGCTTTACGCGTGACATCGTGATCCCCACGCCCGTCAAGTTCAACGTGTCCAATGCGCTTGCCGCTATTGCCTGCGCCGAGGCCCTCGGCATTTCCGAAGAGGGCATCGTCCATGGCTTTGAGGGCGTCTTTGTTCCCGGTCGCATGGAGCTCTATCCGTCTGCATCGGGCAAGATTTTGGGCGTCGTTGACTATGCGCACAACGGCATGAGCCTCGAGACGCTTTTGCGCGACCTGCGCGAGAACTATCCCGAGCGCGAGCTGGCGGTTGTCTTTGGTGCAACGGGAGGCAAGGGTGTCGATCGCCGTACTACGATGGGTATCGCTGCCGGCAAGTACGCCGATCGCATCGTGATTACCGAGGATGACCCGGGCCCCGAGGACGTTGAGGACATCTGCGCCGAGATTGCGCGCAATGTCCAGGCGCAGGGAAACGATAGCTGGCAGATCGTGTGCGACCGCGCCGCCGCTATTGAGACGGCCGTGCGCGAGACCGACCGCCCCGCTGTGGTTATCGTGACCGGCAAGGGCGAGGAGGAGTGCATGCTGCGCAAGAACGGACCCGAGCCCTGCGAGCGTGATGGCTCGGTTCTCAAACGCATCCTTGCGGCGTACGACGCCTAAGCGCCGTTGCCTTTAGGATGGCGTTTGCGGATCCTCGACGCCCGATGATGCGGTGCCTCTCAAGCGTGTTCACCTTAGGGAAAACGCGGTACCAAGATTAAGTCTTTTCTACGTAATAAATGGAGTGACCATGTCCCACAACACCCTGCCGACCGTTGCCGAGCTTTCGGGCGAGATGCGCGAGCGCCTTGCCAAGGTCAAGTACGTCTTTACCGATCTGGACGCCACGATGCTCGCGCCCGGCTCGTGCGTGCTGCGCGACAACGACGGCAATCCCTCGACCAAGCTCGTCGAGGCCGTCGTGGCGCTTGCCCGCGCTGGCATCCAGGTAATTCCCACCTCGGGTCGCAACCGCACCATGATCCACGAAGATGCCCGCGTGCTCGGCCTCAACTCCTACATTGGCGAGATGGGTGGCCTGGTCATGTACGACCTCAAGGCCAACGACTGGGAGTATCTGACCGGCGACATGCCTTACGACCCCGCCTGCGGCCTTACGCCGCACCAGGTGATTGAGCAAACCGGCGTGTGCGAGAAGATTCTCGCTCGCTGGCCGCACAAGATCGAGTACCACAACGACATGTCGACTGGCTATAAGTACCGCGAGGTCACCGTCGGCATGCGCGGCGATATTCCCGATGACGAGGCGCAGGCCATCCTCGACGAGGCCGGCTGCGGTCTGGTCTGGGCCTGCAACGGCCACTTGACTCATCTGTCCAAGCCGACGACCCTCGAGCTCGATCGCGTCGAGGACGGTCGTGCCTTTAACATCAATCCGTCGGGTCTCGACAAGGGCGTGGCGGTCGCGCGTTTCTGCGAGCATCTGGGCATCGAGCGCGACGAGACGCTGGCGCTCGGCGATTCCGAGTCTGATTTCTACATGGCCGACCACGTGGGCACGTTCTGCCTGGTCGAGAACGGTCTGACCAGCGCCGGCGCGTCCGAGTTTTTTGCGTCCTGCGATAACGCCTTTGTCACGCGTGGCAGGATCGTTGACGGCTGGGCGGCGACGGCGGAGCTGCTCGTCGCGGCCCGTTCATAGCGCAGTGCCGTTACGCTTGGCCATATCTTTTCGAGAGAGAATCTGGTGAGGTAATGTCCGATATCGAGAATCTGGCCGGTGATACGCGCCCCATCGGCGTGTTCGACTCGGGTCTGGGCGGCTTGACGGTTGCGCGCGCGATTGCGACGGCGCTTCCGCACGAGTCCGTCTACTACTTTGGCGATACCAAGCGCTGCCCTTACGGCACCCGCACCGAGGACGAGGTGCGCTCGTTTGCGCTACAGGCGGGGCGCTGGCTTTCGAGACACGACGTCAAGATCATGGTCATCGCCTGCAATACGGCGACGGCAGCGGCGCTTCGCCTGGCTCAGCAGGTGCTCGATGTCCCCGTGATTGGCGTAATCGCGCCGGGCGCGCGTGCCGCCATCAACAGCACCCGCACGCGCCGTGTGGGCGTGCTCGCCACCAACCTCACCATCCGCTCGGGCGCCTACACGCGCGCCATCCAGGACTTGGATGCCGGCGTGGACGTGTATGGCTGCCCTGCCTCGAGCTTTGTCGAGGTTGTCGAGCACGAGCTCGCCTCGGGCGCGCATCTGCAGGAGCAGTGGCTCGAGAACGAGGATATTTTTGATACGCCAGCCGTTCGCGCGCTGGTCAACGCCACAGTCGAGCCACTGCACGATCGTGGCATCGATACCGTGGTGCTCGGCTGTACGCACTTTCCGTTGCTGGTGGGCCCCATCCGTCATGCGTTGGGGCCCGGGGTGCGCGTGGTGAGCTCCGCCGAGGAGACCACCCGCGAGCTGACCGATATCCTCACGCGCCGTGAGCAGCTGGCGGGCAACACCGCCGAGCCGCAGCATCGCTTTGCCACCACGTCCGACAACATTGCCGAGTTTGCGGTGGCGGGCAGCTTTATCTTTGGCCAGCCGCTCAAAAGCATCGAGCATGTCGATATCGATGAACTCGGTTAGGCACGCAATGTCGCCGGAGTCTTCGCCACATCTTTTGCCGAAAGGATAGTTCCATGGAATATATGCAGGTCAACCGCGCCAACGGCCGCGCCGCAAACGAGCTGCGTCCCGTTAAGCTCACCCGCGGCGTCATGAAGCACGCCTACGGCTCGTGCCTGGCAGAGTTTGGCGACACGCGCGTGCTGTGCGCCGCCACCATCGAGGAGGGCGTTCCGGGCTGGCGCAAGGGCGCCAAGGCCGGTTGGGTAACGGCGGAATATGCGATGCTGCCGGCGTCGACCGGCAAGCGCTGCAAGCGCGAACATGCCAACCGCAAGGGCCGTTCCATGGAGATCGAGCGCTTGATCGGCCGCAGCCTGCGCACCGTCGTCAACATGAAGGCGCTCGGCGAGTACACCGTTACCGTTGACTGCGATGTGATCCAGGCCGATGGCGGCACGCGTACGGCGAGCATCACCGGCGCCTGGGTGGCGCTGCACGACGCCCTTGCCATGTGGGTCGAGGCGGGCAAGCTCGAGCGCATTCCGCTTACCGGTCAGGTTGCCGCTATTTCCATGGGCGTCGTCGACGGCAACACCCTGCTCGACTTGGATTATTCCGAGGACAGCCACGCCGAGGTCGACATGAACCTCGTCGCCACCGACTCCGGCGAGATGATCGAGCTCCAGGGTACCGGCGAGCAGGCGCCCTTCGACCGCAAGCGTCTCAACGCCCTGCTCGATCTGGGCGACAAGGGCATCGCCGAGCTCATCGAGCTTCAGCGTCAAGCCCTCGCCTAACCTGCCAAAAGGGGATGTTGATTTTGGCAGGTTTAATCTGCGAAAACGCCGAAGTATAAGACTGCCGTTGATTGAGAGGGGAGAGGCCGAGGCCCTCGTCGTCCTCTACACGGCATTGCTATAAGAGACAAGGAGGCCAGCTATGGCACTTGAGAAGATTGACATCGACACTCTCGACCCGGCGGCGACCATTGTTGTGGCCACGGGTAACGCCCATAAGCTCACCGAGATCGAGGCCATTTTGGGCAAGGTCATGCCCGAGGTGCGCTTTGTGGCGCTCGGCCAGCTGGGCGATTTTGAGGACCCCGAGGAAAACGGCACGACGTTTTTGGAGAACGCCATCATCAAGGCGCAGGCTGCGGTCGAGGAGACGGGCCTTATGGCCATCGCCGACGATTCCGGCTTGGTCGTCGACGCGCTGGACGGCGAGCCGGGTGTGTATAGCGCGCGTTATGCGGGCGTACACGGCGATGATGCCGCCAACAATGCCAAACTTCTCGTTAATCTGGAAGGCGTGGCAGACGAGGATCGCACCGCACGCTTTATGAGTGTCGTTGCGCTCATCGACCAAGACGGCCTGGTCACCTATGGCGAGGGCGCCTGCGAGGGCGTTATCGCACACGAGGGCCGCGGCGACCACGGCTTTGGCTACGACCCGCTGTTCCTGCCGGTCGATACGCCGGGCAAGACTATGGCCGAGCTCACAGCGGACGAGAAGAACGCCATCAGCCATCGTTTCCATGCACTTGAGCACCTGTCCGCCAAACTCACGGGCGAGGAGTAGGCCGTGCGTGCGGTGGTGCAGCGCGTGCTCAACGCCGGTGTGACGGTCGACGGCGAGTGCGTGGGCCGCATTGGGCGCGGCTATCTGGTATTGCTGGGTGTGGGCCATGGCGATACGCGTGCCGAGGCCGATAAACTATGGGGCAAGCTCCGCGGGCTGCGTATCAACGAGGACGAGAACGGCAAGACTAACTTGGCGCTTGCCGATGTCGACGGCGAGGTGCTCGTGGTGTCGCAGTTTACGCTGTTTGCCGATTGCCGCCACGGCCGTCGTCCGTCGTTTACGGATGCTGGCGCGCCCGATGTCGCCAACGAACTTTATGAGTACTTTCTGACGCTCGTCGCCCAGGACGTCGACCGCGTGGCGCACGGCATCTTTGGCGCCGACATGAAAGTCGACCTGGTCAACGACGGCCCGTTCACCATTGTCCTCGATACCGACAATCTGTAAGTAGCCTAATTAGCTACTTGCGTGGGGTTGTAACAGGGTGCTATAGTATTAGAGTTTTGTCTATCTTAGGGGTATTATCCCCTTTTTGAATTGCACCTTCTGGAGGCCCTGTTCATGGAAGAGATGGAAGTCAATTACGTCGACGACATCCACGAGAAGCTGACCGATATGGTGGGCGATCGCGTCAAGGTGAAGGCCAACATGGGCCGTACCCGCGTTGTCGAGCGCATGGGTACCATCAAGAGCGTCCACCCGGCTGTCTTTATCGTCGAGGTTGACGAGCGCCGCGGCCGCAAGTCTCGTCAGTCCTACCAGTACATCGACGTCCTTACCGGTCAGGTTGAACTGTTCGACCCCGAGAGCGGCGAGCACATCTTTACTCCGCTCGGCAACCAGCTCGAGGAGCATTAACGGTGACCGATCGGTCCCTCATCCTTACTGCGCCGGCAAAGATTAACCTCTACCTGGGGGTTCATACCGAGCGCGATACCCGCGGCTACCACAACGTCGATTCCCTGATGGCAGCTGTCGGCCTAGCCGATACCGTGACGGTCACGCCGGCGCAGGCGTTGACCGTCCAGACGGTTCCGGCATCAGATTTTCCCATGCAAAAGAATACTGCCTACCGCGCCGCCGTCGCCATGGCCGATCATTTCGGGCGCGAGGCAAACGTGTGCGTGACGATTGAGAAGCGCATCCCGCTGTGCGCCGGCCTGGGCGGCCCCTCGACGGATGCCGCGGCGGTTATCGTTGCCCTGGCTGAGCTGTGGGGCATCGACCGCACTGATCCTGCGCTGGACGAGATTGCGCGTGGCATCGGCGCCGACGTGCCGTTCTTTTTGCATACGAGCCCCGCATTCTACGTGGGTGGGGGAGACGTTCTGGCAACTGAGTACCCCGCGCTTCCTGTGACGCCCGTTGTGCTGGTCAAGCCGCGGGAGGCGCGCGTTTCGACAATTGAGGCCTATCGACGTTTTGACGAGGCCCCGGTGCCCGCGACTGCGCCCGGTGCCATTGCATCGGCTCTTCGCGCGAGTGATGCGAAGTTGGCGTATTCGCTCATCCATAACAACTTGGGCATCATTTCTGCTTTGATGGAGCCGCAGATCCAGGCGGTTCTCGACTGGCTGCGCGCACAGGAGGGAACCGTTGCCGTGGACGTGTGCGGGTCGGGTGCCTGCTCGTTTGCCATTTGCGACACCGCCGCCACGGCCGAAAGGCTTGCCGGGGCTGCCCAGCAAAATGGCTGGTGGTCCTGCGCGACTGAGCTTATTCCCAACACGGTACAAATCGACGCGCCAAAGAAATAAAAATTTCTCTAGCACGCGGCGAAAAACTTTGTTACTATAGTCGAGCTAACGGGTTGTGGCTCAGTTTGGTAGAGCACTGCGTTCGGGACGCAGGGGTCGCTGGTTCAAATCCAGTCAACCCGACCAGAGCATGAGGAGGGACCGCTTCTTGCGGTCCCTTTTTTTAGCTATTGTTGTGATACCGCGATACCCGCGGTATACTCATTCGAGCTTGTCTCGCTGTTTTGTGGAGGTCTACATGTTTGGACTGAGGGCTCCTGAGCTCATCATTATTCTCGTCGTTGTCCTGATTATCTTCGGGCCCAAGAACCTGCCGAAGCTCGGCAAGTCCCTCGGCTCTACCGTCAAGAATATCCGCGAGGGTATGGAGGGCGACGATAAGGACGAGACCAAGCAGGCCGAGGACGTTGTGGTCGAGGAGTCCGAGGAGGACAAGAAGATCGCAGAGCTCGAGGCCCAGCTCGCCGCTGCCAAGAAAAAGAAGGCAGAGGACGGCGACGCGGACGCAGAGTAGTCCCATCCCTTTGGGGTGAGCACCTGACCGGCTTGCCCGCAGGCTAGCCGGTCTTTTTCGTTATGTTGACAGTTGATTGTTACATCATAGTTGGGGAGATATCCGTATGGACGCAAGCCAGATCGTACTGACCGCTGAGGGCCGCCAGAAGCTCGTCGAGGAGCTCGCTTGGCGTGAGGGCGATTACGCCAAGGAGATCGTCGAGGACATCAAGGAAGCCCGTGCGTTTGGCGACCTTTCGGAGAACTCCGAGTACGATGCCGCCAAGGACAAGCAGGCTCAGAATGCTGCTCGCATTGCCGAGATTCAGGCTATTCTCGCCAACGCTCAGGTTGCTGCCACCACGGGCGATCTGACCGTCTCCATCGGTTCCACCGTTTCGCTGATTGATCCCAACGGTGAGGTCATGGAAGTCACGCTCGTCGGTACCACCGAGACCAACTCGCTCGAGCACAAGATCTCCAACGAGTCCCCGGTCGGCCACGCCATCATCGGCCACGGCGAGGGCGACTCCGTCGAGGTCGTTACGCCTTCCGGCAAGACTCGCGTCTACACCATCGCCAAGATCGCACGCTAGACCACGGTCCCGCGTAAAGGTATGTTTTCGCTCCCTGGGACCGAATCCTGGGGAGCGTTTTAGTTTGAGGAGCTAACTTATGGCAGAGAACCAGAACGCCGCCGAGCAGGCATCGACGCTCAACGACGAGCGCGCCACGCGCCTGGCCAAGCGCGCCGCCCTGTTCGAGGCGGGCCAGAACCCCTATCCCGAGCACTCCGAGATCGAGGACTACGTTGCCGACATCGAGGCTAAGTATGCCGATCTTGCCGATGGCGAAGACACCGAGGACGTCGTGAAGATCGGCGGCCGCGTGGTCGCCAAGCGTGGTCAGGGCAAGATCATGTTCATCGTCGTGCGCGACGCAACGGCCGAGATTCAGCTGTTCTGCCGCATCAACGACATGGATGAGGCAGCCTGGAATACGCTCAAGGCCCTCGACCTTGGCGATATCCTGGGTGTGACCGGTGTGGTTGTGCGTACTCAGCGCGGCCAGCTCTCCGTCGCCCCTAAGAGCGCGACCCTGCTCTCCAAGGCCGTTCGCCCGCTGCCCGAGAAGTTCCACGGTCTCTCCGACAAGGAGACCCGCTATCGTCAGCGCTACGTCGACCTGATCGCCAACGACGATGTTCGCGAGACCTTCCGCAAGCGCTCGCAGATCCTCTCCACCTTCCGTCGCTTTATGGAGTCCGACGGCTACATGGAGGTCGAGACCCCCATCCTGCAGACCATTCAGGGTGGCGCTACGGCTAAGCCGTTCATCACGCACTTTAACGCTCTCGATCAGGAGTGCTACCTGCGCATTGCTACCGAGCTGCACCTCAAGCGCTGCATCGTCGGTGGCTTTGAGCGCGTCTTCGAGATCGGTCGTATCTTCCGTAACGAGGGCATGGACCTCACCCACAACCCCGAGTTCACCACGATGGAGGCCTACCGTGCCTTCTCCGATCTCGAGGGCATGAAGGCGCTCGCCCAGGGCGTCATCAAGGCTGCCAACAAGGCCATCGGCAACCCCGAGGTCATCGAGTACCAGGGCCAGACCATCGATCTTTCCGGTGAGTGGGCAAGCCGCCCCATGACAGATATTGTCTCTGACGTGCTCGGCAAGAAGGTCACCATCGACACGCCTGTCGAGGAGCTTGCTGCCGCCGCGCGCGAGAAGGGCCTGGAGATCAAGCCCGAGTGGACTGCCGGCAAGATCATCGCCGAGATTTACGATGAGCTGGGCGAGGACACCATCGTCAACCCGACCTTCGTGTGCGATTACCCCATCGAGGTCAGCCCGCTCGCCAAGCGTTTTGAGGACGACCCGCGTCTGACCCACCGCTTTGAGCTGGTCATCGCCGGCCACGAGTACGCCAACGCATTCTCCGAGCTCAACGACCCGGTCGACCAGGCTGAGCGCTTTGCCGCCCAGATGGCCGAGAAGGCCGGCGGCGACGATGAGGCCATGGAGTATGACGAGGACTACGTGCGTGCCCTCGAGTACGGTATGCCTCCCGCGGGCGGCATTGGCATCGGTATCGACCGCGTGGTCATGCTGCTCACCAACCAGGCTTCTATCCGCGATGTCCTGCTGTTCCCGCACATGAAGCCCGAGAAGGGTTTCCAGTCCGGTGCCGCTGCCGCCAAGGCTGCAGAGGCCGGCAACGCCGCGAGCCCGTTCGTTAAGTCGCTTAAGCCCACGCTCGATTACTCCAAGATCGCCGTTGAGCCGCTGTTTGAGGAGTTCGTCGACTTCGATACCTTCTCCAAGAGCGATTTCCGCGCTGTGAAGGTCAAGGCATGCGAGGCCGTCAAGAAGTCCAAGAAGCTGCTGAACTTTACGCTCGACGACGGTACCGGTGCCGACCGCACCATCCTCTCCGGCATCCACGAATACTATGAGCCCGAGGACCTGGTCGGCAAGACCCTGCTTGCCATCACCAACCTGCCTCCGCGCAAGATGATGGGCATCCCCAGCTGCGGCATGCTCATCAGTGCCATCCACGAGGAGGAGGGCGAGGAGCGCCTCAACCTGATCCAGCTCGACGCCTCCATTCCCGCCGGCGCAAAGATGTACTAATTGGTTCCGCCGTTCTACCGAACGGCGGACCAGCCGACGCTGCGCGCCGCCCAGGGCGACAATTTGTCATTCAAAAGGCAAGGTATGACCAGAAGGTCTATGCCGCCTTGTTTCAAGGCGCCCTGCTCGCTCTGGCGGACTTTCGCTCATATGACCCAATCCGCTGTCAAGAGCCACAATGGCCCCGCCGACCGCTTGCAATCGGTCGGCGGGGCCTGCCGTTGAACCCGTCCCGGTCCGCCCCCGGCATGTC
>NZ_JBQKEH010000025.1:0-13665 GCF_052121415.1 Collinsella sp. LCP19S3_D5 | reverse complement strand
CGTAGACGAACCCCCGCTTTGCGAGGAAGGCGAGCAGCCGCTGCTTGGCGGTCGCCAGGCGCGCGGTCGCCCCGTCGTAGGCGCCGGCGAGGTCCCTGATGCCTTCGACCTTGTTAGCGCTAATCTAAAATTGACCACTTTCGCAAACGCATCTCGCCGAATGCGCTAACGCGCTTTCGCCGGCCCCGCTAACGCACTTTCACCAACTGCGCTAACGGAACTATGCTCCGATCGGGTATCCGACCCGGGAGGAGCGGGATATGGAGCGAAACGTAATGGGAGAGCTGAACGTCTACAGGGGGTCCGGCGCGAAGCCGAACTTCAGCGAGATCGCGAGGAGGCACGGCATGGACCGGCACACGGTCGCCAAGTACTGGCGGGAGGGCGAGTCCGCCGCCGACGGGAGGTCCGCGAGGGGCAGCGCCTTCGACCCGCTCGAGGAGGTGATCCGCGCGAAGGCCCAGCTGCCCGGGATGACCAAGATGGCCGTGTACGCGTTCCTGCGCGAGGGCCGCGGGGAGGGGCTGCCCGGGTACGGCGCCTTCACCGCGTGGTGCCGGGCCCGCGACGTGCCCTTCGGGGGCGCGGGCGGCCGCGAGCCGCACCCGCGGTTCGAGACGCCCCCGGGCAGGCAGCTGCAGTTCGACTGGAAGGAGGGCATGAGGCTCGTCGACTCGGAGGGCGAGGTCTTCGAGTTCAGCGTGTTCACCGCGACGCTCGGCTACTCCCGGAAGCACCGCTTCATACCGGTCAGGAGCCGCACGCTCGACGACCTGCTGTCCTGCCTGCTCGCCACCTTCACCCGCCTCGGCGGCGTCCCGGAGGAGTGCATCACGGACAACATGTCGTGCCTGGTGACCGTCTCTGGCCGCAGGAGGACCAGGCAGGAGAGGGCGTGGCGGTTCGCGCGGGAGGCCGGCTTCGAGCTCAGGCTCTGCGCGCCGCGCTCGCCGCAGACCAAGGGCAAGGACGAGTCGGCCAACCGCTTCCTGAACCGCCTGCTCGCCTACGGCGGCGAGTTCACCGGGTGGAGCGGCCTAGCCGAGGCGGTGGCCCGGGTCGAGGCCCAGGCAAACTCTGGGCCGAACCGCACCACCGGCCTGCCGCCCGACGCGCTGTTCATGCGGGAGAAGGAGAGCCTGCGGCCCATCGGGAACCTCCGTCTCCTCGAGTCGATGGTGGGCGACGTGAGCGTCCAGACCGTCCCGCCGACCATGCTCGTCAGGGCCGCCGGCAGGGAGTGGTCCGTGCCCAGGCGCTGCATCGGCCGGCGCGCGAGCGTCGTGGCGATGCCCGGCGGCCAGGTCGTGGTGAGGATGGCCGGCGAGGAGGTCGCCGTCCACGACGCCGCGTCCGGGCCGTCGAGGCCCATCAACTACGACCCCGACCACTACGGGCAGGCCCTCGAGGGGAAGCGGGGCCTGGCCGACGCGGACATCGCCGAGGCCGCGCGCGCCAACCTCGCGCTGCTCGACTCGCTCGGAGGGGCGTGATGGGCGCCGTCGCGGAGGGCAGCCCCTCGATCAGGGCGCAGGCGAACCTCTCCGCGCTCGGGCTGCACGAGATGGCGGCGTCCCTGCCCGACTACGTGAGGATGGTCGCCGCGGGCGAGCGGGGCTTCGCCTCCGCCCTCGAGGAGATGACGCGCGTCGAGGTCGCCGCCCGGGAGGTCAGGACCACCAGCCAGCGCATACGGTCGTCGGGGTTCCCCTACGTCAAGGGGCTGGCGGACTTCGACTGGGACTTCCAGCCGTCGGTCCCGCGCGCCGAGATCGAGGAGCTCGCGACCCTGAGGTTCGTCGAGCGGGCCGAGAACGTCCTGCTCGTGGGGAGCCCCGGCGTGGGCAAGACGCACCTCGCCGTCGCGCTGGGCATCGAGGCGGTCAGGGCGGGGCGCGAGGTCAGGTTCGTGGACTGCGCCCGGCTCGTCGAGGACCTGGAGGACGCCTCGTCGCGCGGCATCCTCAAGAAGAGGCTCAGGTACTACGCCCACTCGAGGCTGCCGATCATCGACGAGCTCGGCTGCCTCGACGTCGGCAGCGCGGGCGCGGACCTGCTGTTCCAGCTGATATCGACGCGCTACGAGCAGCGCTCGACGATCATCACCACCAACGTGGGGATCAGCGGCCGGGGCGGGGTGTTCGGGGACGACGTGGCGGCGAGCGCGATCGCGGACAGGGTGTGCCACCACTGCCACCTGGTCAAGATAACCGGCAGGTCCTACAGGCTGAAGGACCTGCCGAGGGACGGCCCCGTCGAGCCGTGACCGGAATCGGTGAAAATACGTTAGCGCAACCGGTGAAACCGCCTTTGCGCGAACGGCGCGCCTGTTTAGCAAAACTGGTGAAAAATAGATTGACGCTAACAGACCTCGGGGGAGGGGACCCATACGGGGGAGATGTCGTGGGCGAGTATCGCCTTGGCCATCCTGGCGGCGTCGTTCCTGTCGTTCTTGGAGGCCGAGTCGGCGGCCGACCTGGGGATCTTCGAGACCGCGGCGACGACGCACTCGACGCCGAGCCCGGCGAGCTCCCTTTGCGGGGCGAAGCCGAGGTAGCCGCTCTCGTAGGCCGCGAGCGACGGCCCGGGGAACCCATCCATCCACCCGGCGATCTCGCCCCAGGGGTTGCCGGGGAACCTCCTCGTCACGGCCTCGCCGGTGTCCGCGTCGAGGGCGCAGACGGTGGTCGACCTCAGGTGGACGTCCATCCCGAACGCGGTAGAATACTTTGGCATGGGAGCCTCCCAACCTCGTTGCGGCGCGGCTGCGCCTATGGCACTTCAACATCATTGTCGCAGCCCCGACCCGCGGTCACGAGCGGGGGCTCCTATCTTTTTAGTGCCCTCGGATTGGGTCATAGTGTCTGTCGTTACCAAAACATCGGCGTTTCCGTGGCTGGCACTTGGGTGGTGCTTAGGGACGATCCTTTTGTGCCGGCACTTTGGGACACTCCTTGTCAGTGGTGCAAAGCAGCCTGTCCCCATTGCGCCAAGCGGTGTGTGCCGTTAAGCAGAGGAGCGTATTGCTGGCCCATCGTTTGGGCATACAATGGCTATTGGCTTGCTGCGGTGAAGGTCTGTCCGCTCCGCAGCTTTTTTTCTACGGTTAAAGGAGTATGTATGTCCGTTGAGGTCATGAGGTCTGTGATCGATGCCGCCGAGGGCCGCGTGCCCGTCGACACACTGTTTGCCAACGCACAGATCGTCGATGTGTACGGTCAGCGCGTGGCGCCCGGTAGCGTCGCCGTCAAGGACGGCGTGATCGTCGGTGTTCTCTACGATGGTCGAGATGAAGCTGCTGGTACGTACGAGGCAGCTGAGGTCATCGACTGTCAGGGTCGCTATCTCGCACCCGGTTTTATTGACGGACACTTGCATATCGAGTCTTCGAACATCCGCCCTGCCGAGTATGCGCGCATGGCGGCGACGCGTGGCACCACCACCGCTATTGCCGACAGCCACGAGATCGCTAACGTTTCCGGCCTAGACGGCCTGCGCTTTATGATTGAGGACGGTTGTCGCGCACCCATCTCCATCAAGTACATGATGCCTTCGTGCGTGCCCGCACTGCCCGACGAGCAGGCCGGTGCCGTCATCACTGCTGCCGATATGCAGGCGTTTTTTGCCGAGCATCCGGGCGACGTCTTTGGTCTGGGCGAAATGATGAACCTGCCGGGTGTCTTTATGGCCGACCCCGAGACCTGCGCTCGCATCGATGCCGCCAACCAGACACCGTCCAAGCAGGTTGACGGTCATGCTCCGCTTGTTGCCGGCAAGGATCTCAACGCCTATGCCGCGGCGGGTATTATCGCCGACCACGAGTCGACGATTCCCGAGGAAGCGCTCGACAAGCTCTCCCGCGGCGTGTATGTCATGCTGCGCGAGGGCACCTGCAGCCATGATCTTGCCAACCTGTCGCCTATGCTGCTGGAAAACCCCGCCCGCGCTCGTCGTTGCTGCTTTGCGACCGACGACCGCGCTCCCTCCGACGCGCTTTCGACCGGCATGATCGACAACGCCTGCCGCGTGGCCATCGAGGCCGGCATCGACCCGGTGGTCGCCATCTCCATGGCGTCCCTTTCCACGGCCGAGGCCTTTGGCCTGGACCACGGTTGCCGCGACCCGCATGAGCTCCGCGGCGCGATCGCCCCGGGCAAGCGTGCCGACCTGCTGGTGCTCAACGATCTGACGTTTGCCACGGCCCCGCATCGCGTATATGCCGCCGGTGCTCTGGTGGCGCAGGATGGCACCTTTGTGGGCGAGATCGCACCCGAGATGGCTGAGGTTGCAGCCCTTGCCGACGAGCTACGCGCCTCTGTTAAGCTGCCGAAGCTTTCGCTCGACGTTTTCGACTATGCCTTTAAGCCGGGCGAGGCTGTGATTGACGTGGTGCCGGGTAAGGCCATCACGGGTATGGCTCGCCCCGAGAGCGCCGAGGGCCTGCGCCGCATTATGCTGATTGAGCGCCATGGCCGCGGCGTGTCGCTGCAAGCCGAGGGCGTCGACGGCGACGGCCCCGCTGGCCTGGGCCTGGTCGGCAAGCATATCGGTCGCGGCTGGGTGCGCGGTTTCACCATCACCGGTGGTGCCATTGCCTCCACGATCGGCCACGACTCGCACAACGTGTGCGTGGTGGGCGACAACGCCGCCGATATGATGACTGCCGTCGAGGCTGTTGGCCAGGGCGGTCACGTGCTGGTGCGCAACGGCGAGGTCGTGGCGCGCATTCCGCTAGCGCTCGGTGGCCTGATGAGCGAGGGCACGGCCGAGGATGTCGCAGCGCAGCACGACGACTTTATGGTCAAGGCGCGCGCCATGGGTATTGAGCCGCCGCTCGACCCCATCATGGGCATCATCTTCCTGCCCCTGCCGGTCATCCCGACGCTCCGCATCCGCCCCGAGGGCATGTTCGACGTCACGACCTTCACCTACGCCGACTAGTCATCGGGACGTTCTTAAACGACTAGTCGCTGGGGACACTCTTTGGCGTGTCGCCTGACGCCGCGACCGTGGGCTCTCTGGTGCGCGTGAGCTATTTGCCAGGTCTATGTAACGTTTATGACTGCGGGGTCTTATTTGAGCTCCCTTTGGGTACGTTGGAATCGGATACACGTTCGATTCCAGCAAGCCCGAAGGGAGCTTTTCTATGTTTAAGCTGATTGCATCCGATATGGACGGCACACTGCTTGACGAAAATGGCCAGGTGCCTCCCGAGACCTACGAACTGATCCTGGCACTACGCGAGCATGGCGTGCATTTTGCCGCGTCGTCAGGCCGCCGCTACGATCGCCTGTGCGAGTTCTTTGCGCCCGTTCGCGACAAAATGGACTTTGTCGCAGCTAACGGTGCCCAGGTCTACGCCGACGGCAAAATGGTAGGCCGTGAGGTGTATTCGCACCTGGCGATTCGAAAGCTAGCCCAGGCCGTCGCGACGTTTCCCAATCTGCATCTTGCACTCTTTGACCGAACCAAGTCCTTCTTGCTCGATGACGAGAGTAAGTTCGTGCGCGAGGTGGATAAGGACCTTCCCAATGCCGAGCGCATTTGGGAGCTGCCCGATCCCAGCGTAAATATCATCAAGGCGAGTATCTTTTGCGATGATGGTGCCGTTATGGACAGCGCTTACGTACTGCAGCGCGAGCTCGGCCAGTTCTTTACCTTTGCGCCTTCGGGCAACGCGTGGATCGATGCCATGCAGCCCGGCGTGTCGAAGGCCTCTGGCATCGCGCAGCTCGCGGAGCATTACGGCATTGGGCGCGATGAGATCATGGCATTTGGCGACTCGATGAACGACTACGAGATCATTCGCTTTGTCGGCACGGGCTGCGCGATGGAAAACGCGCGCCCCGCGCTCAAGGCAGTCGCCGATCGCGTGGTGGGGTGCAACCGCGACCACGCCGTCCAGCAGGAGCTCCGTCGCGTGCTGGAGAGTCTCGCCTAATTCGGCAGATGGGGACAGTCCTTGCAGCGCCCCGCGAAGAGTGCCCCCAACGACTACTGTGACCAGGGTAGCTAAAAAAGCCCCGTCCCAAATTAGCTACCCTGCCGGGTTGCTGCTGCTAGGCGAGGGCGGCCATGACGGCGCGGGCGACGCCGTCGTGGTCGTTGTCGTATTCGGTGATGGCGCCGGCGGCTTCGCGGTCCTCGGGCTCGGCATTGATCATCGCCGTACCGTGGCCCGCTGCCTGCAGCATGGGGATGTCGTTGATGTTGTCGCCGAACGCCCAGGCGTCGGCGAGAGGCTCGCCCAGATGTCCACATAGCCAAGCCAATGCCGTTCCCTTGGTGGCGCCCCCGCCCATGACCTCGATATTCATGGCGTACGAACGCGTGACCTCAATGCCTTCGAGTGTGTCGAGCGCCGCCACGATAGCATCGCGGTCGGCTGAGTCGTGCCAGTACATGGCGATGCGTTCGAGCACCTCGACCTCGTCGATTTTGCTGTCGATATCCATGTCGATCGGCGTTCGCGTGCGCTTGAGCGAAGCCGCGATGTGAGGATCTCCGCCGCAGAATTCGTCCAGGCGCGTGTAGAGCGAGCGGGGGAGGAAGCACCGCCCGTCCGCGAAGATATCGAAGGTCACATCGTGGCCGGCGGCAATGCTATGGACGCGGTGGGCGATGGCGCGGTCGAGCGGTCGGCTCAATATGCGCGTGGCGCGTGAGGCATCGGTGGGCACATCCTCGTCGAGCTGCCAGACGCTAGCGCCATTGGCGCAGACTGCGTAGTGCACGGCAGGATGGGCGAGGATGGCCTCAAAGACGCCCGACAGCGGACGCCCCGTGCACGGTACAAACTCAATGCCGCGACGTGCGAGCTCGTCGAGCATCGTCCAGGTGGCGTCGCTCATCTGCTTGTCACTCGTCAACAGTGTTCCATCCATATCGGAAAAAACAAGAGGCTTCGGTAGTTTGTGTGACAAGGGGCTAGCCTAGGCAGCAACGCTCTTCGCTCCCTTCACGCCCTTCTTCCTCGCCTTCACCGGGCGACCCGGGAGCTGGGGCTGGCAGTCGCCGCACCTGAGCATGAGCAGGGCCACGAGGTTGTCGGTGTTGCGGAAGCCGTAGCCCATCCTCACCGTCACCTTGATCTTGTTGTTGATGGCCTCTACGCGCCCGTTGCTGATGCCGAGCTCGACTGCGGCGATGATGTCGTCGCGCCGGCGGCGCACCTTCTTCTCCACGGCGACGACCTTGGCGATCTTGCAGTAGGCGGCCCTGTGCATCCAGTCGTCGAGCAGCTCGGCGGCCTCGGAGCCGTCGGCTGCCCGGAAGACGGCCCGCAGGTCCTCCTTGAGCTCCCAGGCCCTGACCAGCCGCGAGCCGGCCCTCTTCTTGAGCGCCTCGAGCCTCGCCCTCTGGCCGTCGGTGAGGTCCTCGGGGTTCTTCACGAGCGCGTAGCGGCTGCCCTTGATGGAGGCCGCCTCCTCCTCGAGCGCCCTGACCTCCTCGGGCGGCAGCTCGCCTTTGGCAGGCCTGCCGCGCTTGCCCTCGGGCCTGGGCCTGGCGGCCCTGGCGGCGGCCCTGGCGGCGTTCCACTCCTCGCAGCGCACGGCGTCGAGCGCGTCGTTCATCCACTGGACCACGTGGAAGGGGTCCATGACCCACCTCGCGTTGGGGCAGCGGCGCTTGACCAGCTGCCCTATCCGCCTCGCGCCGTCGGCGGTCACCACCTCTATGGCGCGCCTCTGCTCGCGCGTGAGCTCGTCGAGGAACAGGTTGAGCACGTCCTTGCCGGTGCCCTCGTGCGCCCAGATGAGGCAGCCGCGGTCGTGGCCGACGACCACCGTGACGTACTTGTGGCCCTTCTTGTACGACGTCTCGTCGATGCCGATGCGGCGCACGCCGTCGAACCTCGAGGCGCCGCGCGCGGCCTCCAGCTCGGCGTAGACGCGCCTGCACACGCCGCCCACGCTGTGCCACTCGACGCGGGCGAGCTCGGAGACCGCCGAGGCGGTGCAGCGGACCGCCAGCCACGCCACCCAGTCCTCGAAGTCGCGCGTGAAGCGCGCCCCGTGCCGCGCCCAGGGGACGGCCTCGGTGCGCACGCCGTGCTCCGGGCAGCGCACCCTGCAGGGCGCGTACTCCAGGTAGCAGGCCGAGCGCGCCAGGTCCATCGCCCTCCACAGCCTGGGGGCCCCGCGGTTCGCCATGTCGTAGAAGTCGCAGGCCCTGCCGCATACGGGGCAGCGGCGCTGCTCGCGCTTGTAGGGCCGGACGCTCACGACGATGCGCTCGGCCTCGATGCGCGCGCCCAGGACGACCGTGCGGGCCAGACCGAGGGCGAGAAGTAGTAGACTCTTCATGCGTCACACCTCTTCGGTTGTCTGAATTTGGCTTAGCAATCATAGGCGGATGACGCGGAAACGGCCCCTCCCGGGGCCGTTTCAGTTCCAGATCGTTGTTTTCGCCCGCTGAGCTGGGCCTATGCCGGAATCTCTCCCACAGAAACCACCGAAGAGCCAGATTTCTTCTGGGGCGGTTGACAAGGGCTGTCCTTCAGCCCTGCAATTAAGAGGATGATGAGCTGGCTGAGCTCATGAAGGGCCTTGGGAGCGAGGGGTGCCCACCAGCAATTCAGCCTCGATGGTGATGCTTTTCACACGCGATAGATTTAGGGACTCCGCGTCGATGCCGAACAGCAGCGGCGTCATCTCGGCGAACACGCGGACGTCCCTTTCGGACATCTCGAAGGTGCGCGTCACCTTGATGCGGTCGGTCATCTTGAAGTGCTTCTCAAAGCAATCGGTCACCAGCTGGTTTGAGTATTCCTTGCTGCGCAAAGATCCTTCAGCAAGGTGGCGCAGCTCCGTAAGATGATTGCTGCCTGGAACCACTTTGACCAGCACTCCTGGCGCGGAGGCGTTTCTGGTTGGGGTGAGAACGCGCTTGAATTCGTCGTAGTTCGAGGGAGCGAATACGTCCACCACGCAGTTGATGGAGCCTTTCAGCACGGGGATGTTCGTCAGGTCGCCAACCAGCCATTTGACCGCCTTTCTGGAATCGTGGCGGGCCGCCATCAGCATGGCGTCTTTTGAGAGGTCAAACGCCACCACGTCGACACAGAGGTTTTCTCGGATTGCACGTGCATAGAAGCCTTCTCCGCATCCCGCGTCGAGCACGCGGAATGGCGTCGCGTTCACAGCTGCAGGACCCTCGCTTGGGGAAAGGGCCCTTCCTACCGCGGTGAGGACGGCTTCTTTCACGTGGTCGTAATACCCTGCCTCCAGGATTGCCATGCGGCTCTCAAAGGATTCTTTGCTGTAGTGGGCTGACTGCCTGGAGGGCCCTAGAAGGTTTACGTACCCCTGCTTTGCGATATCGAAGCAGTGCCTCTTCGGACATACGAGGCTCCCTTCCTGCAGCTTCAGGGCGCTGTGGCAAAGGGGGCAAGAGAGCACGTCGGCGCTGTCAGCAAATCGCGCGTATCTGTCGAGTACCATTGCGTCTCCTTTCGTCCAAGCAATTCTAGCAGATGAGTCTTCCCCAGCAGTGCATGGCTAATCACAGCAGGCAGAACCGCACAGTGACAAATAGCTGAGCTATTTCAAGCTGGGATTTCGGTATTCTGCTGCCCTCTTTTGGGCCACTTCATTTCGCCACGCTTTTGACAGGAGCAACAGGGTCCTCGCGCGCAAAACGCATATGGGCAATGCAGCCGTCTGTCAGGGCATGCCTGCGCCCCCGAACCTGCCGAAAAGGCGCTGATCTGCCCGCCAGGGCATGCCTGCGACCCCGAACCAGCCGAAAGGGCGGTGGATCTGCCTGTCAGGGCATGCCTGTGCCCCCGAACCAGCCGAAAGGGGGGTGGATCTGCCCGCCAGGGCATTGGCAGAAGAAAGAATGCCGAGATACTCAATAAGAAGATTGATAACCTTCAGCAGGTGAAAAAAGGAGGCTTCGGTAGTTTATGTGACAAGGGGCTAGCCTAGGCAGCAACGCTCTTCGCTCCCTTCACGCCCTTCTTCCTCGCCTTCACCGGGCGACCCGGGAGCTGGGGCTGGCAGTCGCCGCACCTGAGCATGAGCAGGGCCACGAGGTTGTCGGTGTTGCGGAAGCCGTAGCCCATCCTCACCGTCACCTTGATCTTGTTGTTGATGGCCTCTACGCGCCCGTTGCTGATGCCGAGCTCGACTGCGGCGATGATGTCGTCGCGCCGGCGGCGCACCTTCTTCTCCACGGCGACGACCTTGGCGATCTTGCAGTAGGCGGCCCTGTGCATCCAGTCGTCGAGCAGCTCGGCGGCCTCGGAGCCGTCGGCTGCCCGGAAGACGGCCCGCAGGTCCTCCTTGAGCTCCCAGGCCCTGACCAGCCGCGAGCCGGCCCTCTTCTTGAGCGCCTCGAGCCTCGCCCTCTGGCCGTCGGTGAGGTCCTCGGGGTTCTTCACGAGCGCGTAGCGGCTGCCCTTGATGGAGGCCGCCTCCTCCTCGAGCGCCCTGACCTCCTCGGGCGGCAGCTCGCCTTTGGCAGGCCTGCCGCGCTTGCCCTCGGGCCTGGGCCTGGCGGCCCTGGCGGCGGCCCTGGCGGCGTTCCACTCCTCGCAGCGCACGGCGTCGAGCGCGTCGTTCATCCACTGGACCACGTGGAAGGGGTCCATGACCCACCTCGCGTTGGGGCAGCGGCGCTTGACCAGCTGCCCTATCCGCCTCGCGCCGTCGGCGGTCACCACCTCTATGGCGCGCCTCTGCTCGCGCGTGAGCTCGTCGAGGAACAGGTTGAGCACGTCCTTGCCGGTGCCCTCGTGCGCCCAGATGAGGCAGCCGCGGTCGTGGCCGACGACCACCGTGACGTACTTGTGGCCCTTCTTGTACGACGTCTCGTCGATGCCGATGCGGCGCACGCCGTCGAACCTCGAGGCGCCGCGCGCGGCCTCCAGCTCGGCGTAGACGCGCCTGCACACGCCGCCCACGCTGTGCCACTCGACGCGGGCGAGCTCGGAGACCGCCGAGGCGGTGCAGCGGACCGCCAGCCACGCCACCCAGTCCTCGAAGTCGCGCGTGAAGCGCGCCCCGTGCCGCGCCCAGGGGACGGCCTCGGTGCGCACGCCGTGCTCCGGGCAGCGCACCCTGCAGGGCGCGTACTCCAGGTAGCAGGCCGAGCGCGCCAGGTCCATCGCCCTCCACAGCCTGGGGGCCCCGCGGTTCGCCATGTCGTAGAAGTCGCAGGCCCTGCCGCATACGGGGCAGCGGCGCTGCTCGCGCTTGTAGGGCCGGACGCTCACGACGATGCGCTCGGCCTCGATGCGCGCGCCCAGGACGACCGTGCGGGCCAGACCGAGGGCGAGAAGTAGTAGACTCTTCATGCGTCACACCTCTTCGGTTGTCTGAATTTGGCTTAGCAATCATAGGCGGATGACGCGGAAACGGCCCCTCCCGGGGCCGTTTCAGTTCCAGATCGTTGTTTTCGCCCGCTGAGCTGGGCCTATGCCGGAATCTCTCCCACAGAAACCACCGAAGAGCCAAAAACAATCATTCGATGCAGCCCTTTCTGCTGGCATAAAAAGCGTGGCCGAGGGCGGTGATACCCTGGCCACGCTCGTGTTCTATAACGGCGCGCGTCCTAACGGTCGGCGAGTGGCTTGTACTCCAGTGGCTCGATTACCGGACGGTATGCCGGGCGAATAATACGGTGTGCGCAGAAGAGCTCTTCCATGCGGTGTGCCGACCAGCCTGCCATGCGGGCCACGGCGAACATCGGCGTAAAGAGCGTCTCGGGTACGCCGAGCATCTTGTAGATAAAGCCCGTGTACAGGTCAATATTGGCGCAGATAGGCTTGGTCATGCCGTGGTCGCGCATGACCTGGGGCGCCAGGCGCTCGATGCGCTCGATCAGCGCGAATTCCTCGCCCAGATCTTTCTTGGCGGCGAGCGAACGTGCGTAGTGGCGGCAGACCTCGGCGCGCGGGTCGCTGAGCGTGTAGACGGCGTGTCCCATGCCGTAGATGAGCCCCGTGCCGTCAAAGGCCTGCTTGTCGAGAATCTTGCTCAGATATGCAGCGACCTCGTCATCGTCTTCCCAGTTGGAAACATGCGCGCGAATGTCCTCGTGCATGGATACGACCTTGGCGTTGGCACCGCCGTGACGCGGGCCCTTGAGCGAGCCGATAGCCGCGGCGTAGGCGGAATACGGGTCGGTGGCCGAAGACGACAGCACGCGGCAGGCGAAGGTGGAGTTGTTGCCGCCGCCGTGCTCGGCGTGGAGCATGAGCATCACGTCGAGCAGCATGGCCTCGTCGCGGGTGAACGCCATGCCGCCGCGCAGGACCTGCAGAATGGTCTCGGCGGTGGAGAGACCGGGCGTGGGGTGCGGCACGTGCATCTCCGAACCGTGGCACTTTGCGATCGATGCCATGTGCGCAAAGGCGGCGATGCGGGGCAGACGTGCCAGCATGGAAATGGCAACGTCGATCTCGTGCTCGGGTGTGATTACATCGGGCTCGGCATCGAAGGCATAGAGCAGCAACACGGCGCGCTGAAGCACGTTCATGATGCTCGAGGATACCGTGGTCATGGGGAACACGCGGACGTATTCGTCGCTCAGGTGCCTAAAAGCACCCAGGCGTTCGCAAAAACCGTCAAGCTCTTCCTTGGTGGGCAGAGAGCCCGTGATGAGCAGGTAGGCGACTTCTTCGTAGCCGTAGCGGTTCTCGGCCTGGGCATTGTTGACCAGATCTTCGATGCTGTAGCCACGAAGCGTGAGCTTACCCTGATCGGGCACAGCCTTTCCGTCGACCTTGTTGTAACCATGCACATCCGAGATGCGAGTGAGGCCTGCAACCACACCCGAGCCATCTGCATTGCGCAGGCCGCGCTTGACATCGTGCTCGACAAACAGCTCCTCGTCATAAGGGTCGGTCGGCAGGCCGTAGTATAGATTTTCGCTTTCGGGCGAAATCTGGCGGCTTGCTTCGTAGTCCAAGACCAGGCGGCTCAGGTGGTCGTCGAAGCGGTAATAGATTTTCTTGGCGTCGTAGGCCATGCGCGCTCCTCTCCGGGCTATGTGGCGACGTTGCGCCTGGGCGCACGTTGGGCCGTCGTCACGCAGCCTGTTCGCTACAGGCGGTACATAAAGTTAAAGACGTCCTCGCGCTGGATGGACACGTTGACGCCCGAAAGCTCGCCGGCCTCGGCCAGGGCCTTCTGCAGCTCGGCGAAGTCGAGCTTGGACTCGGCGGTGTCGGCCAGCATGGTCATGGTGAAGATGTCCTCGATAATGGACTGCGTAATGTCGCGGATGTCGACATTGGCTTCGCCCAGGACGCGGGTGACGCCGGCGACAATGCCGGGGCGGTTCTTGCCAAGGACGGTGATGACGATACGGGAGGACGAGATCTCGGCCATGGGAAACCCTTTCGCGTGTTAGCGGCGCGCGGCGGCGCTCCGCTACGGTACAGTGTTCATCATTGTACCTGTCCCGTGCAAAAAGGGGCACCTTTGCTGCGGCGTTACACGTCTGCAACATGGAGCGCTTGTCTCGTAGGGTGTATTTTTGGCACCCTGGACAGCTCGGGCGGCTCTGTTGGCGCCGCGATCGGGCAGATTCGCCTGTGCACTCGGTTGATTTCCGATCTCAACCGAACACATTGAGCTGACGGCACGCTCCCGCAGTTAACCGAACGCCCCCGAGGTCCTATCCGGGACCCGGGGGCGCCATTTTCCCAGTTGA
>NZ_JBQKEH010000024.1:0-13781 GCF_052121415.1 Collinsella sp. LCP19S3_D5 | reverse complement strand
TCCGATCTCCCGGGGCCGGCCGATCCGGCCCTCAGGGTATCGGGTTCCCACATTCATCCGCACATGTACGGATGAATGTGGGAGGTGTTCGGATAAAGTTGATAATCAAGGTTTACATTTCTATACGTTTGAGCTAACACGTTTTACCCCCGTATCAACAGTGTGCGGGGGTAAACTTATGCGCATGTTATAACTTGCCCGGAAGGATTCATCATGCTTAGGATCGGTCTTCTTACCAGCGGCGGCGACTGTCAGGCGCTCAACGCCACCATGCGCGGCATCGTCAAAACGCTTATGACCAATAGCGAAGAACCTATCGAGATCTATGGTTTTGAGGACGGCTACCAGGGCCTTATCTACAGCAGGTTCCGCGTCATGACGCCCGCCGATTTTAGCGGCATCCTTACCCGCGGCGGCACCATTTTGGGCACGAGCCGCACGCCGTTCAAGCGCCTGGACATTCCCGAGGCCGACGGCGTCGAGAAGGTGCCCGCGATGGTCCACACCTATCACAAGCTGCAACTCGACTGCCTGTTTATGCTGGGCGGCAACGGCTCCACCAAGACTGCCAACCGCCTGCGCGAAGAGGGCCTCAACGTTATCGCTCTGCCCAAGACCATCGATAACGACACCTGGGGCACCGAAATGACGTTTGGCTTTACGAGCGCCATCGACGTCGCCACCAAGTGCATCGACGACATCCACACCACCGCCTCGAGTCACGGCCGCGTGTTCGTTATCGAGATCATGGGCCACAAGGTTGGCTGGATCCCGCTGTACGCCGGCGTCGCGGGCGGCGCGGACGTCATCCTGATTCCCGAGATTCCCTACGACATGGGTAACGTCATCAAGACCATCGAGCATCGCATGGAGACCGGCAGCCGCTTTACGATCGTGGCCGTCGCCGAGGGCGCTATCTCCAAGGAGGACGCAGCGCTGCCTAAGAAGGAGTACAAGAAGAAGCTCGCCGAGCGCACGAGTCCGTCGATTGTCTACGACATTGCCAAGGAAATCGAGGCCAAGACCGGTCGCGAGACCCGCGTCGCCATCCCCGGCCACACGCAGCGCGGCGGTCAGCCCGACGCCCAGGACCGCATCTTTGCGACCCAGTGCGGCGTTGAGGCGGCACTGGGCTGCCTACGCGGCGAGTTTGGCTACATGATTGCCCTGCGTGACGGCAAGATGTGCCACATGCCGCTCGAGGAGGTCGCCGGCAAGCTCAAGTTTGTCGATCCCCAGAGCGACCTGGTACGCGAGGCCAAGGCGCTGGGCATCAGCTTCGGCGACGAATAGCCTCGGCCGAAATCCATCCCATCGGGCCCTCCGACCCCGCCCGACGTATTTCGATTTGGCTCCTCCCTTGACTCCGTCAAAGGTCGCCAATCGAAATCGTCGGTCGGGGTCGGAGGGCCCTGCGTTTACATGCTCGCCGAGGCTATTCGACTTCTTGCTGCGGGTGCCTAGGGCAGGAGGCGCCGTGCATTTTTTGGGAGTTTTCAGCAGCCGAGGGTGCCTGCATACTGAATTTTGGGCGAAAGGCAGGCGCCATGGGCCGCATCTTGTAAAAACGAGCGGCTCTTGAGGCGTTGGGAGCTCAGAATCAGGGCTTTCAGCGCAGTTTTGTGCGCCCGCTCCCATACTCGTGGACTCCGGAATGCTGAATTCTCCGGAATTTGCACGCCGCCCCTGGGGGTACCTGCGGGTAAAAAGCAACCGCCCCGCCAAAATATGCATTCTGCGGGACGGTTTATGCAATAAAGCGACTGTGGCACGTCACAGCTCGCTACAACCTGAATCCAAGAACAGGTTACTCGGCGCTCTTGAGGGCACCGACCATGTCGATCTTGTTGAGGGTTCGGTTGGTGGCGATGTTGACGATAAACGTAAAGCCAAACGAAAGCACCACAGCGAGCACGAAACTCAGCGGCTCGACCTCAACATCAAAGTACAGCGACGGCATCTGAAGAACGTACGTAAAGCTCTCGGCAAGCAGGCCACCCAGCGGCACGCCCAGTGCGGTGCCAATCGCCGTAAGGATCAACGTCTCCTTATTGACGTAGTGGTGCACCTCGCCACGGCGGAAGCCCAGCACCTTGATGGTCGCCAGCTCGCGTTCGCGCTCCGAAATATTCGTATTAGACAGCGTAAACACCACCACAAACGACAGGCACGCCGCCATAAAGGTCACAAGCACTACGACCGAATTGATAATCGTAAAGTTCGACTCATAGTTCTCCCAATGCTCGGCTGTACTCGAAACCGTAAGCCAACCGTCGCTCTTAAGCTTCTTGCTAAACGAAATCTGGTCGGCCGACGAGCCCTTAAGCAGCACAAAGATGCCGTTAAGACGCGCGCTTCGACCGAACGCGCGCTCATAGGTGCCCTGCGTCATATAAAGTGTGTTGCCCAAATAATTGAGCGAGATATCGCTAACCTTGACCTTGGTAACATTGAGCGACGAATCCTGGACCTGCGCCGTATCGCCCGGCTGAATCCCCAGCACCAGCTGTGAACTCTTGCTTAAATACACGTCCCCGTCACGCAGGGCGAGCGGTTCTTTGGACTCATCCTCCAGGCGCACGTAATCGTCCAGGTCATTCGTGCGGTCGTCGGGAATCACAATGAGCTGTACGGTCTCGCTCTTACCGCCAAACGTAAAGGTGACGTTGTCGGTCATAATCGGCAAGGTCGAGGTCACGCGTACGCCGGAGTCGCTGGCCGCGCTACGCTCTTCCAGCGCCGCACACGTCTGAGCATAGTCATCGGGATTGGCGACCGCCAGCAAGTCATAGCGCGTGATGTGCCCGTACTGTTTGGGCGAAAGCGCCACCGACGTATCGCGGATGCCCATACCGCAGATCACAAGCGCCGTGCAGCCGGCGATACCGAAGATGGTCATAAAGGCACGTTTTTTGTAGCGGAACAGGTTACGCGCTGCCACCTTGTTCAAAAAGCCCATGCGGCGCCAAATAAAGCCGATGCGCTCAAGCAAGATGCGCGAGCCGGCTCGCGGGGCCTTGGGACGCATAAGCGAGGCTGGGGTCTCGGCCATCTCGTGGCGGCAGGCGATAATCGTGGCACCCACCACGCCCACGGCAAACAGCGCCACCGAGACGATCGAGGACACGATGTCGTACGAAAGCAGCATCTGGGGCAGTGAGTACATGTCGTCGAACACCGTAAACAGGAACAGCGGCAACCCCACAAATCCGATGATGTTGCCGAGTACGCCGCCGAACAGACATGCCCACAGCGAGTAGTCCACGTATTTGGACAGGATTCGCCCGCGTGAATAGCCGAGCGCCTTGTATAAGCCAATGAGCGTGCGCTCCTCCTCGACCATACGAGTAGCGGTGGTAAGGCTGATGAGCACGGCTACGACGAAGAAAATAAATGGGAAAACCGTGGCGATGGCCTCAATCGAAGAGCTGTCGCTCTCGACGCTTGAGTAGCTTGCGATGTTACCGCGATCCTGGATGTACCAAGTGCATTCGCCCAGATCGGAAAGCTCGGCGCGTGCATCGGCAAACTGCTGGTCGGTGGCGTCGCGGCGCTGGTCCAAATCGGCCTGAGCCCGAGCGCGCTCCTCACTGCCCTGGGGCATGCGGTTGATGTTGTCCTGCTCAATCCCAAAGAGCATATTCGCCTGGCGCTCGGAGGCATCCAAGCTTGCCGGCGCGTCGACCGTCAGCTCTTGGGCGCGCACCTTCTCACGCTCGTCGCGAATCTTCTCGATATTACCCTTGACCTCGTTGATCTTTGTCGTGTAGGTATCTGAATAGGAGTTGAGGCTCTTGGCTCCCTCGACGATCACGTGGACCGCGGAGTAGGAAGAAGATGTCGCGGCATCCTCGCTCACATAGAACTTATAGTCCGCAGCCGAAGCAGCGCGAAAGGCGTTGACTGTCGAGTCGGAGCTCACATCAGTAGGATCGAGGACCTCGGCCGTAATGGTGTAATCACCCGCGGCAAACTGGTCCTTGGCGCTTTGGTTCGACGAGCTCGCGTCATTGGCGGCAAAACTCACCGTGTCGCCGAGCTTTTTGCCCGAAGCCCTCAGGAACTTCGAAGTCACCGCGACCTCGCCGGCGCTCTCGGGCAAATCGCCGCTCACCAGCACCGGTTGATCGATATTCTTCCTGGAAAGGCTCTGCACGACTACACGCTCGCGCGTGGTACCCACGGCGGTGTAGGCGGTCTCGGTGTAGATGCCCTCGGCCGTCTCGACGCCGTCGACCTCTTGAATGGCCGCAAGATCGTCGCGCGTAAGGCCATAGGTCGACTGCACGTTAATGTCATAGACATTCTGCTGGTCAAAATAGACGTCGACCGAATCGCGCAGATCCTCGCAGCCCGCCTTAAGACCGCACATCACGCTCACGCCGAGCGCGGTGATCACGACGATAGACAAGAAGCGTTTGAGGCTGCCGCGAATCGTACGGTAAACACCGCGGCGAAACACCGTCGGCACCATGTCGTTTGAACTTTGGGCAGTGCGGTAGGTCGTAAAATCCTGCTCGCGCTCCGTGTTCTGCGCGTCGCGGCGTTGGTTGTTTTGGCGATCTTGGTCCATGGGCGCTACCACTCGATCGTCTCGATAGGCACGGGATTTTGCTGAACCGTCTCGCTCTCCACACGACCGCTCTTAAAGCAGATCAGGCGATCGGCCATGGGCGCGAGCGCGGAGTTGTGCGTGATGATGATGACCGTAATGCCCTGCTTGCGACAGGTGTCCTGCAGCAGCTGCAAGATCTGCTTGCCGGTTTTGTAGTCGAGGGCACCCGTGGGCTCGTCGCACAGAAGCAGCTTGGGATTCTTGGCCAGTGCGCGGGCGATGGACACGCGCTGCTGCTCGCCGCCCGAAAGCTGCGCCGGAAAGTTGGCGAGGCGCTCGCCCAGGCCAACCTGGCGAAGTGTCTGTTCGGCATCGAACGAATCGGGGCAGATTTGCGCCGCGAGCTCGACGTTTTCGAGCGCCGTCAGGTTGGGAACCAGGTTATAGAACTGGAAGACAAAGCCGACGTCGGCGCGGCGGTATTCCACGAGCTGCGCCTCATTGGCGGAACTCACGTCGCGCCCATCCACCGTTACGGTGCCGGAAGTCGCCGTATCCATGCCGCCCAGAATGTTGAGTGCCGTGGTCTTGCCGGCACCCGAAGCACCCAAAATGATGGCGAGCTCACCGCGCTCGACCGTAAAACTCGCGCCATCGAGCGCGTGAATGCGGGCGTCACCCTCGCCGTATGCTTTGACGACGTCTTTGAATTCGATATAAGCCATCGATTAATTCCCATCTGGTCGGATAACTCTTTAGTATTACCCATTTCGCACCGACCAAAAAGGGACAGGTTTATTTTGGTAGGTTTTATATGGGGAAACGAGGGGTGCGGGCAGGCACCAGGACTGTCCACGGCAACCATTTGACCCAAACCGTATCCACCGCTATGATGCCACTGCGGAATGAATGTCTCCGTTGGGTGCGCCAGCCAAGCTGCCGCGTTACCCTAAACCGCCTTGTTGCTGATGACTTCTGCTGTTACGTGATGCCCCTAGGCATCACGCTGCGGCAGGAGTCTTTTTTGTTTTGGAGGAGAAGTGTCGGAAAGCAGCGCATCGAGCAGAATCAAACGTCTGCTCAACACCTATAGCGGTCTTGTGCTTATGGGTGCCGTCGGAATCCCCGTCGGTATCATCGTTGGCGCCATCTGCGCGCTCTTTGGACGCGTGCTTTTGGCGATCGGCGCCTTCCGCGACGAACACATCACCCTGCTCCTCCCCTTCCTCGCCCTTATGGGCCTTGCCATCGTGTTTGCCTACCGCACTTGGGGCAAGGGTACCAACCGCGGCATGAGCCTGGTATTCGACGTAGGCCACGGGCGTGAGGACGCCATCTCGCCGCGCTTGGTGCCGCTCATTATGCTGAGCACATGGGGGACGCACCTCTTTGGCGGCAGTGCGGGACGCGAGGGCGTGGCCGTGCAGATCGGTGCAACCGTCTCACATTGGATCGGCCGACGTCTACCTTTCCGAGACCCCGGCAACACGTTTTTGCTTATCGGCATGGCCGCCGGCTTTGCCGGGCTCTTTCGAACGCCCCTTGCTGCCACGGTCTTTGCTATCGAAGTACTGGTCGCAGGACGCATGGAATACCGCGCGCTGTTTCCCGCGCTTACAGCCTCGCTCGCCGCAAGTATGACCTCCGGTGCCCTGGGACTCGAGAAGTTCGAGGTCGCCGTTGTCGCCTCATGCGCGCTTGATCTCCCCGGTCTTGGACGGCTTGCGGTACTAGGCATCGCGTTTGGCATGGTAGGCGGTGCCTTTGCCTGGTGCCTTGCGCATGCCAAGACCCTTGCGGCGCGGCTGCTCCCCAACCCCTATGCGCGCATCGCCGCTATCGGCATCGCGCTATCGGCGATTCTGTTCGCACTGTGGCAGGGTCGATACTGCGGCCTTGGCACCAACCTGATATCGGCGGCGCTCAACGGTAACGGTAAGGTCGCCATCATGCCTTGGGACTGGGCGCTCAAATTCGTACTCACCATCGCCACACTTGCCGCAGGATATCAAGGTGGTGAGGTAACGCCGTTGTTCTCCATCGGAGCCAGCCTGGGTGTCGTACTCGCCGGGATTCTCGGCATGCCCGCCGAACTCTGCGCCGCGCTGGGCTACGCAGCCGTCTTTGGCAGCGCCACCAATACGCTGCTCGCACCCATCCTTATTGGCTGCGAGGTCTTCGGCTTTGGTAATCTGCCGATGTTCTTTATTGTCTGCGTCGTGGCTTACCTGTTCAACATGGATAAGTCGATCTACGCCCTGCAGAAGCGGGCGTAGAAAGATGTCCAAGCAGGTGGTCTCAACCGGAAACGGCGTCCCACTCTGAGGCTGTATTCCGGGACACGGTTTCCGCTTGGGACGCCATTCGGAAAGCGCATCCCGCTTTAAAACGGAATTCCGGGACGTGGTTTCCGTCTGAGTCTCCATTCGGAAAGCGTGTCCCGTTCTTTCACGGCATCTTGGCTATGCAAAGTGCTCGAACGCTAGTCCTCGTACGCGCCCTCAAGCCGCAGCAGCCACTCCTTGCGGTTGAGGCCGCCGGCATATCCGTTGAGCGAGCCGTCGGCCGCCACCACGCGATGGCACGGCACGATAATCGAAATAGGGTTGCGAGCGACCGCAGCCCCCACCGCACGAGGAGACACAACGGAGTCCTCGTTCCCCGGCACCCGATGGCGGGCGGCGATACGAGCCGCAATCTCGCCATACGTGGCGACCTCGCCACGCGGAATAGAAAGCAGCTCAAACCAAACTTCACGCTGAAACGCCGTACCGATCATATGCAACGGCGGCGTATACCGAGGCTCCTGCCCTGCAAAATAAGCATTCAGCCAAGCCCACGAACGCTCAAGCACCGAAGAAGCCGCACCATGAGCCGGACTCGCCGACGACATGCCACCAGCACCGGAAACCGCATCGGCCCCTTCAACATGTTCGGAGTCTTCCCGGAGAAGCGTGGAGCCAAAGTGCTCCTGCCCCTCAAACCAAAGCCCCGTCAAACCGCGGCCATCAGCGGCAAGCAGGATTTCGCCCAAAGGCGAAGCAAACGTCGTCGTGACCACCAGCGGCTCCTTTCAAAACTCCGCACCATAATACCGCGAATTGTGCAGACAACCTGTCTGATACGTCCGGGCAGGCTCGTAATTGTTTAAGCGAGGCCGCTTTCCCCAATCAAGAGAAGAAAACGCGGGGCTTCGACGTCAGGGCGGTACCCATGCCAGCTGAGCTCTAATACTTTTCCCGAGAAGTGAACGAGTAAAAACGAGGCCCCGGAGCATCCACACTTTTTGATTACAAAACCGCAGGATTCGCGCAGCAAAGCCGCAGGAAATAGCGGTCAAAATATGCCAATGCTTCGGGGGTCCAAAATAGGTCGTTCACTTCTCGGGAAAAGTATTCAACTTCAATTCACCCCAACCCCAAAGTCACCTCAGGCAGCAGGCGCGAAGCGCCGCAGCTGCCGTCACGGACCCGCAGCCCCCAAAGGAGGCAGGCGCAAAGCGCCGAGGCCGCCGCCGGGACCAGGGCCCGCAACGGCCACGTGCCCGCACATCAGCCCAGCGGCCCCAACCAACAACGGCCCCATCGCAGGCCGCTCGCAGCCGAGTCACTGCAGGCGGGGCCGGGCTTAGCTTTCAGAACACTCCGCAGACCAGTGCGGCGCCTTGTCCGCGGCTCCGAAGGAGCAGGACAAGGCGCCGCACATGGTCGAGGACGTTCTGAAAGCTGAAAGCTGAGCCCGGCCACCGCCGGACAGTTCCACCGCTACTCGCAGAGCAGCTTGGCGATCTGGACGGCGTTGGTTGCCGCGCCCTTACGGATTTGGTCGCCACAGCACCAGAAGGTGATGCCACGCGCGGCCTCGGGGTTCGAGATGTCGCGGCGCACGCGACCGACCCAAATCAGGTCCTGGTCGGAGGTGTCCATCGGCATGGGGAATCGGTCGTGCGCATCCTCGGCACCCAGGTCGTCGACCAGCTTGACACCCGGGGCAGAAGCCAGCGCAGCACGGGCCTCCTCGACCGTAATGTCGCGCTCAAACTCGAGCGTAATGCTCTCGGAGTGCGAGCGCAGCACAGGCACGCGCACACAGGTGCAGTTCACGCGCAGCTCGGGCAGGTGCATAATCTTGCGACCCTCGTTTTGCAACTTCATCTCCTCGGAGGTAAAGCCCTCCTCCTTGACGCCGCCAATCTGCGGAATCAGGTTGCTCGCCAACTGGGCGGCAAATGCGCGCGGCTCGGGAATCTCCTCGCCACGACCCAGGGCGGCCAGCTGGGCCTCGAGCTCGGCCATACCGGGAGCACCAGCGCCCGAAGCCGCCTGGTACGTCGAGACGATCATGCGCTTCACGCCGGCGAGCTTGTGCAGCGGCCAGGTGGGAACCAGGCCGATGATGGTTGCGCAGTTAGGGTTAGCGATAAGGCCGTGATGCCACTTGATGTCGTCGGCATTGATCTCGGGCACGACGAGCGGCACCTCGGGATCCATGCGGAAGGCGTGGCTGTTGTCGACCACGACGGCGCCACGCTTGACAGCCTCGGGCAGCAGCTCCTTGGCGATATCGTCGCCGGCAGCGCCGAGTACGATGTCGCAGCCCTCAAAGGCCTCGGGGCAAGCCTCCTCAATAACAACCTGCTCGCCGCGGAACTCGACGGTCTTGCCCGCAGAGCGCGCGCTCGCCAGCAGCTTGAGCTTGCCAACCGGAAACTCCTGCTCGTTGAGGCACTCGAGCATCTGGGTGCCCACGGCCCCCGTCGCGCCCAAAATAGCAACCGTGTACTGTTTCATGCTTCCCCCTTTAAAGGTTGTGGCTTTTGCCCGCACGCCGAGCAGGCAGGATATTCTTGCCCAGTGTATACAAGAACGGGGCGGACACGAAACCCACCCCGTCGAAAAGAAACCGAAACGAAACGCCCCGCACTAGATTTTTTGGAACATGCCTCAAAACCCACTCATGCGCCAAAAGGTAGATTTCTAGACATATCCCAAAAATCTACCGGAATGGTCGCTATTTGTGGAGGGCAGCCAGGGCGGGTTCAATCGGTGCAGGAGCCTCCAGATCGGAGACCTTCACAATGCCGTTCTCGTCGGAGAAGGCACGGTAAATGGTCTGAATCGCCAGGTCGAAGTCCTTATCCTCGACACCGATAATGATGTTGATCTCGTCGCAGCTCTGCGAAATCATGCGCACGCTCACGCCAGCCTGGCCGAGCATGCCAAACAGGTGGCCGGAAATACCTGCGCGGCCGCGCAGGTTACGACCGACGGTCGCGATGAGCGCCAGGCCCTCGACAACCTCAATCTCGAGCGGCTCAACCTCCTGCTGGATGTCGCCCACGAGCGAGTACAGCGAATCGTGCACATCCTGCTCCTGCACCACGGCGCCAAAGCGGTCGACGCCGGTGGGCATGTGCTCGACGGAAACGTCATAGCGCTCGAAGACCGAAAGTGCACGGCGCATAAAGCCGACGCGGGGCTTGGTGCGATCGCGGGCCACGTTGATGGCGACAAAACCGCGCTTGCCGGTCACGCCGGTAATGATGGGCTCCGCCTCGCCCTCATCAGCCGTCTCGCTAATGATGGTGCCGGGGTCCTGCGGCGCATTGGTGTTCTTGATGACCAGCGGAATACCCGCCTCGCGCACGGGGAACACGGCCTCCTCGTGCAGGACGCTTGCGCCCATGTACGAAAGCTCGCGCAGTTCCTCGTAGGTAACGCGCGCAATGGGCTGAGCCTCGGGAACAATACGCGGATCGGCAGAGTAGAAGCCCGAGACGTCGGTCCAGTTCTCGTAAAGGTCGGCGTCCAGACACTTGGCCAGGATCGAGCCCGAGATATCGCCGCCGCCACGATCGAGCAGCTTAATCTGGCCCTCACGCGTCGCGCCATAGAAACCGGGCATAACAAAGCCGCCCTGCTGACCGTACTCCTGCACCAGCTCGGAGGTGCGGTTCATGCTGAGCGTACCGTCGTGATGGAACGCCACAACCGTCGCGGCGTCCAGGAACGGCAGACCCAGGTACTCGGCCATCAGGCGAGCGGTGAAGTACTCGCCGCGGCTCACAAGCTCCTCGGTGGAGTAGCCGCCCGAGCGGGCGCGCTCGGCAAAGGCCGCGAACTCCTCACGGATGGGATAGGTGAGCTCCAGCTCGTCAGCGATATCAAAATAGCGCTGGCCAATGTCCTCGAGCAGCTCCTCACACGACACGTGATACTTAACGTGCGCGTTAACCAGGTAGAGCAGGTCGGTCACCTTGGTGTCGCCCTTAAAGCGGCGACCGCAGGCGGAAACCACCACAAAACGGCGGGCCGGGTCGGCATCGACGATGGCCTTGATCTTCTTAAAGTGTTCGGCGTCGGCGACCGACGAGCCGCCAAACTTGGCAATCTTAATCATGGGCTGGAGGTTACCTTTCTAAAAAGCCTCTGCGAACCTATTTTGCACGCTCTGATACCATGGTTTCACCGATTGGGACCAAGGCATCCGAGGAGCAGTGTTATATGGGAACTTATCATAGTACACGAGGACGCACTTTATCGTGCTCAAGTAAGGTGGCAATCCGCACCGGCATCGCTCCCGACGGGGGTTTGTTTGTCTCGGACGAGCTCGGCACCCAGCAGGTCGATATCAGCTCGCTTGCAGATAAATCGTACTTTGAAATCGCTCAAGATGTGTTGGGAATGTTACTGAATGATTACACGGGCGAAGAAATTTCGGCCTGTGTGAATGAGGCATATCGCGGCACGTTCGCGAGTGAAGAGGTTACGCCGCTCGTCAAACTCGACGCTGCGCCGGGCGCTGACGCCCCTCAGACCTATGTGATGGAGCTCTTTGGCGGCCCCACGAGTGCCTTTAAGGACGTCGCCCTGCAGATGCTCCCCCGCCTCATGGCCCGCACTTCCGCCAAGGACGGCGGCGCCGAGCGCATCATGATCGTCACCGCCACGTCGGGCGACACCGGCAAGGCCGCACTCGCCGGTTTTGCCGACGCTCCGGGCACGGGCATCACCGTCTTTTATCCCGAAGGCAAAGTCAGCCGCGTGCAGAATCTGCAGATGTCCACACAGGAAGGCGATAACGTCGCCGTCTGCGGCATTCGCGGCAACTTCGACGATGCCCAGAGTGCCGTCAAGCGCATCTTTGCCGATAAGGAGCTTGCCGAGCGCTTGGAGGCCGACGGAACGGTGCTTTCGAGTGCCAACTCCATCAACGTCGGCCGTCTGGTGCCGCAGGTCGTCTACTACTTTGCCGCCTATGCGCAGCTGTTGCGCGCCGGCGCCATCGAGGCCGGCGACGCCGTGGAGTTCTGCGTACCGACCGGCAACTTTGGCGATATCCTGGCCGGCTACTATGCCAAGCGCATGGGTCTGCCCGTCGCCAAGCTCGTCGTCGCGAGCGACAAGAACAACGTGCTGGCTGACTTCCTGACCACCGGCGTCTACGACCGCAACCGTCCGTTCTTCACGACCATCTCGCCGTCGATGGACATCCTCATCAGCTCCAACCTGGAACGCATGCTCTACTTCCTGTCCGATGGCAACTGCGAGCTTGTTGCCAGCCTTATGGAGCAGCTGGCAAAGACTGGTCACTATGAGGTTCCCGCCGACCTGCTGGCAAAGATTCAGAGCGTCTTTGGCTGCGGCTGGGCCAGCGAGGACGAGGTGCGCGCTGCCATCAAGAGCTGCTGGGATGCGAACGGCTACGTGATCGACCCGCACACCGCTTGCGGCTATCACGTCTTTGAAAAGGTCGCTCCCGCCGAGGGGGCCAAGGCCCGCGTGCTGCTTTCGACCGCCAGCCCCTACAAGTTCCCGCGTGCCTGCTGCGATGCTCTGGGTCTCAACGTTCCCGAGGACGACTTTGAGGCCATGCGCGTGCTCGAGCAGGCCACCAATACGGCCGCACCGGCACAGCTCGCCGAGCTCGAGTCCAAACCCGTCCGCTTCGAAGACGTCTGCGACGTCGATGAGATGGCAAGCTACGTCGAGTCTGCAGCAAAAAAGATGGCTACCAACTAAACCCCTCATTAGGCGCCGGCGAAAGCCGGCGCACCTTCTTTTATCAGATAACCCCCGGGATGATGACGAACGCGCACAGCGTGCCTGGCTGTTTAGTTCGTCGCGAGTTCCGCACGCAAAGGAAAGCACTTAATGTGCTTTCCGTCTTGCGCAGGACTGCCCGAGCAGCGAACTAAACAGCCAGGCACGCCAGGAGGACCCACATGATCAAAATCACCGTCCCAGCAACCAGCGCCAACCTAGGCATCGGCTACGACACCCTCGGCATGGCCGTCAGCCTCTACTCGCACTTCACCTTCGAGCGCGCTGACAAGCTCACCATCACGGGCTGCCCCGAGGAGTTCCAAAACGAGAACAACCTGGTCTACGTCAGCTTTGTCGATGCGCTGGCCGCATGGGGCGAGCCGGCTTTTCCCGTTGCCATCGACATTCAAACCGATGTACCCGTCGCTCGCGGCCTGGGTTCCAGCTCCACTTGCGTCGTCGCTGGCATTATGGCCGCCGCCGCACTGACAGGCCACACCGTCGACCGCGCTGAGCTCGTCCGCATTGCCACCGAGGTCGAGGGCCATCCCGATAACGTCGCTCCCGCCATCCTGGGCGGCGCCGTCTGCTCCTTTACGCCGACCGATTCGCTCCCCCAGTGCCTGCGCTACGAGGTAAGCGATCGCTTGCGTTTTATTACCGTGATTCCGCCCTACGAGGTTCACACGAGCGAGGCGCGCAAGGTCGTACCGCAGGAGATTCCGCTCTCCACCGCCGTATGGCAAATGGGCCGTATCGCCGGCATGACGCGAGGCCTGGAGGCTGGCGACCTCGACCTGATTGCCGCCGCCAATGACGACCGCATCCAGGAGCCCTATCGTCGTCGTCTGATTCCCGACTACAACGCTGTGCGCGACACCTGCCTTAACGGCGGCGCCAAGACCATCTGGATCAGCGGTTCGGGCTCTACCCTTATGGCTGTGACCGACGACACCATCGTGGCAAAATTCCTGCAGGTCAAGCTGCGCGAGCAGTTCCCCAAGTGTGAGACGCACATTCTGACGTGCGACACCGAGGGCGCTCAAATCGAGTACCTGTAGCGCCCTGTCTCATTGCTCTCACCGGTCTCCTTGGGGCTTCCCCTGAAAACGTCCTCGATCATGAATTGCCCCGTCGTGGGGGGTCGGGGGCGGCGGCGATTTGTGTGGGGGGTGGTGTTT
>NZ_JBQKEH010000023.1:0-13916 GCF_052121415.1 Collinsella sp. LCP19S3_D5 | reverse complement strand
TGGGCATGCGGAGGGATTCGAACCCGCAAGGGTGCGGAGCTGAGGAAACGCGAAGCGTTTTCCAGCGCAGCACGCAAGGAGCGGAGCGACGCAGCGGGGCGCGGCCGCCGGAAGGCGGACGCGGAATCCCTCCGTCCCATATCAACAACGGGCTCTCCGTATCTCAACCGGCACTTGGGGACGTTCCCAAAGTGCCGGCACTAAAGGAACGTCCCCAAGTGCCGGCTCATCCACCCTCAAAAGACAGACGCCCCAAGCCCGAAAGGACCAAGAGCGCCTTACATCTAGAAAATATCAGCCCCGTTCCGAAAAGCGAGCCGCCATCTACAAAATGGCGCGTGGCCCCGTCGGGCCGGGCATTAAGTTTGTCGCGAGTTCCGCACGCAAAGAAGGCCACTTAATGTGGCCTTCGTCTTGCGCAGGACTGTAGAGCAGCAAACTTAATGCCCGGCCCGCCGGGGCCACGCGTCCCTAATTGTTCAGCATGCGGTCGAAGCTTCCCGAGTCGCCATCCCGATAGTCGGCGGTCATCAGAATCTCCTGCGGAATACGACCTCCCTCGCGCAGCACATTGCGGAACTGCACGCGCGTGACCATAGGCAGATCCTTGATCGTCGCCGCCAAATTCTGCGGCACACCCTGATTGGCAGCCGCAGGCTCGCACTCGCCGCCAGCTTTCACGCGACGCTTGTGCTCGGCGAGCATGGCACGATACATGCCGGCATGCAAGCGAATCTCAACCACATTGGCATTGCGGGCCTGCTCGACGATGCGCGCACCCTCTCGGTCGATATCGCCCACGTAGTAGACATAGTTAAAGCGATAGCCGATCTCGGCCAGATAATCATCCAGTGCGTGCGAGACGCTCGCCTTGCAGCCGCCGCCAAAGATCACGCCACCCACCTTGGTGCCAAAGAGCTTAGCGTGCTTGCGGCCGCGCAGGAGCTTGACGATCTCGTCATAGGTGTCTAGGTTCTCGACCATAATGAACGGCTTGTCGGCGCCCAGCGTAAAGAAGCCCGTAAAGTGCACGGGGCGGTTGGGGGCGACCTTAATCGCCTGCATGCTGATGCCCTTTTCGGTCATACGCCGAATCAAGCGCTCGCCGTGCTTGCCGTCAAAGGCCTTCTCATCGTTAAAAATCTGGTAGGCGCGCTGGCGACGCGAGGCGACCGGCGTGTCGGCACCGCGATTCTGCTCGATCCAAGCCTGGATGATCGCAATCTCCTCGGCAATCTTGCGGTTGGACATCTCGTTGTGCTGAGTGCGCTGCGAAACCTTTTTGCCGTCCTTGCCCTCAACCTTAACGATTTGAGTCTGTTGCTCCTTAATATTGGAGAGTGCAGCAGGTGTGGGAACGACCTTGAGCAGCTGCCTGCCCAGGACACGGGCCAGAGCAAACGCCGAAACCTCGCCATGGGCGGGCGGCTCAGGCTGCTGGGCGGCCGCATCGTTTGCAGTCGGTTTGGGCTGCGTCTGGGATTTGCACTTGTAATCTGCCTGAGCTTTGCGCTCTTGCTTTGGCGCGGACGAGCCCTTTTGCGAACGCTCAGGCTTGCCCCCCTTTACTGGCTGGCGCTTGGACTGCTCCACCGGGATCTCAGTCTTCGCATCCTTGTTTTGCCCCGCTGCCTGCTCGGCCACGGATTCGGCATTTGAGCCACGGCCGCCACGGTGACGACGACGGCGAGGCTTGCTCGAAGCGCTCTCCCCCGCTTTCTCGCCCGCAGACTGCTGGCCTCGGGGCTCGACATCGCCCGCAGGCCGCGGCTCAACAGGCTTCTGCTCACGGACCATCGGCTCGGCAGCCTTCTCAGCCTTCTCCGCTGGTGCAGCGGGAGCCTGGTCGGTCTTTTCTTGACGCCTTGCGGGATACGCACGACCCATAAAGCCGCGTCCGGGACGGCATGAACCCGGAGCCTTCTTGACGGGCTCCTCGGGTGAACCAGCAGCCTCGACGGACTCCTGAACGTCGCACACAACACCTCCCTGCTCGGCCTTAAAGTGAGCACCGCGGCGACGCTTGGGCTCCTGGACCTCAGCGGCGCACTGCGGCTCGGTAACAGCCTCATCCTCGACGGGCTCGACATCCGTCGCATCCTTTTGAGCCACGGCGCGACGGAAGCGCTCCTGCTGGGCACGGCGCTGCGCATCGCGCTTGCCGCCCCCGCCAAAACCGCCGCGGCCCGCCTTGGCCGTAAAGGCGCGAACGACGCTCTCGTCAAGCAGCTCATCGGTGTCGACGTTCTCGCGCGGAGCCGTTTCCACCGCAACAGGCGCCTCGACAACGTCCTCGACGGCCTCTTCGGCAGCCTCGGCAGGCTGCTCCTGGACATCGCGAATCTCGGCATTAATGGTATAGAACGCTGGGCGCCCGTTAACGCCGCTGCCCTCGATCTTGGTAACGATCTTTGCCGCGATAAGTTCATCGCGCATCGCCTTGGTGTCACATTCCTTATCGACGGAACGGAAAATCTGTGCCAGCGCGCTCGACTTGATCTTGAGCGCCTTGCGGCAGAGCAGGTCGTAGGCAACCAGCTTGGCACGCTCGGCAGAAAGCGACGTCTGGCTGCTCAGACGCTCAGCCAGGGCATCGACGTTGTTTTGGTTATCGGAATATACCGTCTTGGCCACGGGGCCCCTTTCATATGCACACATATATGTCTACATGGTACAACGCACGCCCCTATCCACGCAAAATATCTGCGAGAACACCCGGGCACACTAGCTTTTGCATGGAAAAAGGCCGAGCCCGCGCAGTTGCGGACCCGGCCTTTCCGAGTCATATAGATGTGACGTTCAATCCCTTAGGTCGATTAGGCCTTGGCGGCCTCGGCGCCTGCGGGAGCCTCGGCAGCAGCAGCGCGACCATACTCGGCCTTGCCCATCTCGGACCACTCGGGCTCCTCGTCGGGCATGGAACCGGCCTCCTTGCCGAAGAGCTCCTTGAGGCAGTTGACGGCAACGATGAGGCCCAGGACCATCAGCAGGACGGCAAAGACGAGCTGCAGGCCCTTGGTGGCGGCGACGGAGACGGCGGCCGTGGTGGCGGTAGCCGGGATGGTACCGAAGAAGCCGTAGGCCTGGACGGCGGTCATGCAGCCCATGGCACTCTGGACCAGCGAGGTAAAGGTGCAGCAGAGCAGGAAGGCGACGGGCACGTAGAGCATCCAGCCCTTGCGACCGGTGCACTTGCAGAACACGGCAAGGGTGATCATGGTCATACCGCCGAGCAGCTGGTTGGAAGCACCAAAGAGCGGCCAGATGTTGGCATAGCCGCCAAAGGCGAGGGCGAGGCCGGGGAGCAGGGTGACAACCGTGGCGAACCAGGGGTTGCCGAGGACCTTCATGTAACCGGCCTTGGACTCGATGGCCAGGGCGTCGTTGGTCTGGGCAAAGAACTCGGAGAACGAGGTGCGGGCGATGCGGGCGACGGCGTCGAGCGAGGTCAGGGCCAGAGCGGAGACGTTCATGGTCATAAAGACGGTAGCAAGCGTGCCGTCAACGCCGAAGGCCTGCATACCGCGAGAAATGCCAGCAGCGAAGATCTGGAACGGGGTGGAAGCGACGCCGGCGTTGAGGGCGCCGGTACCGGCAGTGTTCATGTCGGAGAACATGATGCCGGCGACGATGATGGCGAGGATGCCGACGAAGGACTCGACGATCATGGCGCCATAACCGACCTTGACGGCGTCCTGCTCCTTCTCGACCTGCTTGGAAGAGGTGCCCGAAGAAACGAGGCTGTGGAAACCGGAGAGAGCGCCGCAGGCAACGGAGACAAACAGGACCGGGAACATCATGCCCGAGGCATTGCTAAAGCCGGTGAAAACCGGAGCGGTGATGGTGGCCTGGCCGTTAACGCCCAGGACGACGATGCCGAGGACAGCGCAGACAATCATGACGATCATCATGATGGAAGTGAGGTAGTCGCGAGGGGTCTTGAGCATCTGGATGGGCATGGCACCGGCAAAGACCAGGTAGACCATGACGACGGCGAACCACTGGAACTTGTCCAGGTAAACCGGGAACTGCATACCGACGGCAAACATGAGGACCATGAGCACCACGCCGGTGACGAACTCGGCAGCGCCGGTGAGGTTGAACTTCTTCTGAGCCCAACCAAAGGCCATGGCGACGAAGGTGAACAGGATGGAGATGGTGCCAGCGCAGCCAGCGGCATAGGACTTGGTGAAGTCGATGGCACCGGTGGCAGCGCCAGAGGCGTCAACGACCGGGGTGAACATGAACGTCTTGCAGACCATGTCGGTAAAAGCGGCGATGACGATGATGCAGAACAGCCAGCAGAACAGCAGGAACAGGCGACGGCCGGTCTTGCCGATGTACTTCTCGATGAGCTGAGCCAAGGACTTGCCGTTGTTCTTCATCGAAGCGTACAGGGCGCCAAAGTCGTGAACGGCGCCAAAGAAGATGCCGCCGACGAGGACCCAGAGCACGACGGGCAGCCAGCCGAAGGCCATGGCCACGATCGTACCCGTAACAGGGCCAGCACCGCAGATCGAGCTGAACTGATGCGAGAACGCGGTGAAGGCGGAGACGGGCGAGAAGCTCTTGCCGTCCTTCATGCGCTTGGCAGGCGTGAGGGCCTCTTTATCAACGCCCCACTTGTTAGCCAACCAGCGGCCGTAGCCCAGATAGCCGCAGGCGAGCACCGCCGCGGCCACAACCATGAGCAAAACTCCGTTCATTACATTTCCTCCTCAAAAAAGAACTTCCTAGACATAAAAAATGAGGGCCGTCGGTTGCGCTCGACGGCCCTCATCTTCATCAGCCGCCCGTTATCGTACGGGCTAGCTGTATGTGCTAACCCGCATCAGATAATTACTACGCTGATAATGTTTAGCTGATGCGTGAACATGTCTAAGAAATCCTCTTCAATCATGATGCGAACGATCCGTGCGTGTTCACATCCCCCAGTGGATGAAAAAGGAGTATGAAACTTTAGTTGCCTAAAGTCAACGCAAATATGTAATGAATTTTCAACTTTATTTGAATTATTCGGTATAAAACGTCACTGGCCTCGGACTTTACCCCACGAAAGTTTTTGCTTGAGAGATGCTCCTCGGGGGCGGGGCGGGCGCCTGCCGCCATATATGAACTTTCCTGCTCGGACAGTCCTGCTCACGACGGAGGCCACATTAAGTGGCCTCCTGTTCGTGCGGAACTCGCGATAAAGTTCATATATGGCGGCAGGCGCCCGCCCCGCCCCCGAGGAGTTCCCATCCCAAATCTCAACTCTGTTATCATAATTACGATAATATTCTGATAGCTCAGGAGGTAGCTGTGAATATTAGGCCAGTCTCAGATCTTAGAAATCACTACCCGGATGTTGAACGCGAAGTCGAACAGGAGGGTCCGGTTTTTCTAACTAAAAACGGGCGGGGCTCTATGGTCGTCATGAGCTTTGAGCAGTACAAGTCACTGAGCAATACAATCGAGAGCGCACTTGATGCCGCTGATCGTCAAGCTGCCAGCATGCAACTTCGCTATACACACGACGATGTCTTTGGCTCTGTCAGAAAAATGCTCGACGGCGGTCTCGATGAACAGGCACTATAAGCTCCGCTATCTTCCCCTATTTTGGGAGGACCTCAGCCAAGCAGCGTCATATATCGCCTTTGATCTCAATAACCCCGCTGCAGCAAATAGGCTTGTCGACAATGTTGAAGCAGGCATACTCGAGCATCTCAAGAATCCAACCATGTCACCAACATACCCTTCGACAAGAAGACGGTTGCACCCGTATTACCGCTTCTACGTTGGCAACTACATGGTTTTTTATGTCGTCATCGACGACGTCATGGAAGTCCGCCGACTGCTATATAAAAGCCGAGATATTGAGTCGATTATCAGGTAGGTTTCTTTCAGCTAAAGCACGCCGGAAATTTGACGCTGACCTGTTAACCTTGCCGGACGTTGTCGACGCCAAACCAGCTCAGAAGCTATATCGATACAGAAAGGGCCCCGACCGGAGGGGCCGGATATAAGGTTTATCGCGAGTTCCGTACGCAAAGAAGGCCACTTAATGTGGCCTTCGTCTTGCGCAGGACTGTAGAGCAGGAAACCTTATATCCGGCCCCTCCGGTCGGGGACCGCACCCATACGACTACAGCGTCATGTTTGGATCGGCGTCGACGTCGAACGGCGAGATTTCGCCTCGGTCGAATTTGCGGCGAGCGACCTCCGCAATCATAGCGGCGTTGTCAGTACAGGCCGAGAGAGGCGGCACCGTTACGCGAATCCCCTGACGCCCGAGTTTCTTAATCATCATCTCGCGCAGATGCGGGTTGGCCGAGACGCCGCCGCCGATGCAATACTCCTTGCACCCGGTGGCGTGCAGGGCGTTTTTGGCCTTCTTGTACTGCACGTCAAAGACCGCCGCCTCAAACGAGGCCGCAAGGTCGGGCAGGTGAATCGTGCGCCCAGCCTTGGTCTCCTGCTCAATATAGAGCGTCACTGCCGTCTTGAGGCCCGAAAGCGAGAATCGATAGTCTCCCCTGCTGTTAAGCGCGCGGGGAAAATCGATCGCACGGGGATTGCCCGTCTCGGCGAGCTTGGAGATGATGGGGCCGCCGGGATAGCCCAGGCCCAGCGCCTTGGCAACCTTGTCGAAGGCTTCGCCCACGGCGTCGTCCAGCGTCTCGCCAAGCACCTCGTAGTCATCCCATGCCTTTACGTGCACGAGCATGGTGTGCCCACCCGAGACAAGCGTAAAGATAAACGGCGGCTTAAGGTCGGGCTGCGCCAGCAGGTTGGCGAACAGGTGACCCTCCAGATGATTGACGCACACGAGCGGTTTACCGGCAGCATACGCAAAGCCCTTGGCAAAGGCGACGCCCACCACCAGGGCACCCACCAGGCCTGGGCCTTGCGTCACACCCACGGCGGCAAGCTCACTTGGCGCAATCGCTCCACCCTCAAGGCCAAGCGATACCGCGGCATCTTCAAGCGCCGCATCTACGACACTCACAATCACCTCGACATGCTTGCGCGAGGCGATCTCGGGCACCACGCCGCCAAAGCGAGCATGAAAATCAATCTGCGTCGACACCTGGTTGGCCAACATATTGCCGTCCGCATCGATAATCGCAACAGCCGTCTCGTCGCAAGAGCTCTCGATGGCAAGAACTAGGCGACGGCGCTCGATTTCGGCACGCTCCTCGGCGGTGCGCTCGGGCTCAGGCAGCGGCCAGACGCGCTGCTCGGCAGCCGTTGGCTCGGGCGAGGCATTGTCGAGAGGAAGCACCAGGGGCAGCGACGCCGTCATGACGATGGCATCCTTGCCGACGCCGTAGTAGCCACGGCGACGACCCGCCTCGGTAAAGCCCAAGGCGCTATAGAGCGCAATCGCACCCTCGTTGCCGTCCTCAACCTCAAGCGAAGCAGTGGTGCAGCCGAGCATCTGGGCGTCATAGCTCACGTGCGACAGCAGCTTGCGGGCAATGCCCTCGCGACGATGAGCAGGATCAACCGCGACGTCCATAATCTGAACGTCACCGTCGACGACCATGCCGCCGGCAAGTCCCAGCAGCTGACCGTCGTCGTGCGCCACCCACCAGCTACGCGGTGCGGCAACGCCCTCGCCCAGCTCGGACAGGAACATGCCCGGCGTCCACGCCTCGTGTCCGGCGCCTTCAAAGCAGGCGGCCTCCAATGCGCTCGCGCCCTCGGCATCCGCCGCGCCCATGGGACGGAACTGCAGATGGCGGCCGGCGAGCTCGTCGGCAACACCCGTAATCTCGCTCTGGGCGCTCTCGGCAAGCCCAAGGCGCTTGCGCTCATTTTCCTCGGCATCCGAAAGACGCGTGTAGATCGGCAAAACGCGAGCCGGATTACCGTCGCCCGCGGCGTGCGCCATCAGAAGGCCCTCGCCCGAGGGCCACCACAGGTCTCGCTCCACGCAGCGCGCAGTCTCGTCCTCACTCAGCAGCTTGCCATAACGTACGAGACCGTCACCAGTCAGCTTAACCTGGCTCCAGTCCGCGGCCTGGCGCCACTCATCAAGCGCCACGGCGGCTTTGACCACGTGTTCGCGCTCAAACAGACGCTCGGGACCTTCGTCCCCCAGCACGTACAGAGCCGGATACACCTCGCCACGCATGGCGTCGGCAAGAACACCAAGCTTGCCGCGCACGCCAGCCTTCCACGCCGTCCAGGCGCAAGCGTCAAGTGTCGACACGCCCAGCAACGGCACGTTGGCACCGCGCGCCAGACCCTTGGCGGTCGAGATGCCAATGCGAACGCCCGTAAACGAACCCGGGCCGCGTCCAACCACATAACAGCCGACATCGCCGCGATTCAGCCCGGCCTGCGCCAACACGTCATCGACGGTATTCACAAGTTCCACGTTGGCATGGCGACGACACAGATGGTCCCCGCTCACCAGCTTCGCCTCGCCCGTCTGCTCATCAATCCAGCTTGCCGCGCAGGCAAGCATGTCGGTCGAAGTATCGAGCGCCACTACCAGCGCGTTGTCGTTATGCAAGCTCATCTTGTACAGCCTTATCAATCAAATCGAAAAGCTCCGTCGCACGCTCGCCGTGCGCCTCGAGCGCGATCGTTCGCACGTCGCTATCGTCCTCATCGCGCCTAAGCGTCACCGAGAGATACTCATCCGTCAGCTCGTCCTGAAACTGCTCGCCCCATTCCAACAGGCAAGCGCCCTCATAGCCGAGCACGTCAAAAATGCCCGTATCCTCGAGCTCGTAGGCATGCTCCAAGCGGTACAGATCAAAATGGAACAGCGGAATACGCCCCTGGTCGTGAACGGCCATGAGCGCGAACGTAGGACTCGTGACCATATGCTCATCGCCCAAGCCGCGCGAGACGCCCTTGGTAAAGTGGGTCTTTCCCACGCCCAAGCCGCCGGTCAGTATCAGCACATCGCCATTTTCTAGACACGGTGCGACCAACTCGCCAAAATGCTCCGTATCGGCAGTACGAGCCGTTTTGTAGGTACCTAGCCCCAGGCGCTCCAGGGACATATACGCTCCTTATTATTCCGAGGCGCCCTCTGGCGCGGGGTGTCGCACCAGATAGTCGCCCAGCATCTTAAAGTCTTCCTCCAGCAACTCCTGCCACGCCGGATTGCGCAGCGCCGCCGCGGGATGAAACGTCGGCATCACCACAAAGTGCCCCATCTGATGGAACCTGCCGCGCAGCTTGGTAATGCCAATCTCGGTCTTGAGCACAAAGTGCGTTGCGGGATTGCCGAGCGTCACGATGATATCGGGCCAGATGCTTCGAATCTGCTCGCGCAAAAACGGTGAGCAAGCAAGCACTTCCTCGGGACGCGGATTGCGGTTTCCCGGCGGGCGACATTTAAGCACATTGGCGATATAGACATCTTCACGCTTAAGGCCCGCCAGGGACAGAATGCCGTTGAGGTTTTCACCCGCCGCCCCCACAAAGGGCTCGCCCTGTAAATCCTCGTTACGGCCCGGCGCTTCACCAATAAACATCACGCGAGCGCGGGGGTTTCCCACCCCAAACACGATATTGTGGCGCGACTGGTAAAGCTGGCAAAGGCGGCAATCACCCAGGACGGCCTCGATCTCCTCGAGTGCAACTTCGCGCGGCGCCTGATGGCTATGGCCGGGGATGTGCATAACGCCCATAGCGGCCCCTACACGTAGACCTTGTCGAGACGCATGCCAAAGCCGCAGGCGACCTCGTAGTTAATCGTGCCGCGCAGGCGCGCCATCTCATCCATGCTAATCTCGGCATCGCCATCGCGACCGATAATTATCATCTCGTCGCCATGTTCGGCCTCGGGAATCTCGTGAGCCGGGTTGGACTGAATGGCAACCATAAACTGATCCATGCAGATATTTCCGACCTGACGCACGCGCTCACCGCGATACAGCACGTCCATACGATTGGAAAGCGTGCGCGAAAGGCCGTCGGCATATCCGATCGGCAGCGTGCAGATCTGAACGCGTGTGCGCGGTACGCGGTAGGTAAAACCGTAGCCTACGCCCTCGCCCATCGCAGGATGCGCCACGCGCGTCACGCGCGCATGAACGCTCATAACGGGATCAAGCTGCATCACGCGGCCGCTCAGCTCGCACGGCTGCATGCCATACAAGCCAACGCCAGCGCGAATCATATCAAAATGCATCGAGGGGTCGAGCATCGAGGACGGCGTGTTGGCACAGTGCACGATACCGCACTCAAAACCCGCATCCTTAATGGCCTGAACGGCCTCGATAAAGCGCTGGCACTGCAGCTTGTAGTCCCAACCCGATGGTTCGTCGGCCGTGGCAAAGTGCGTAAATACGCCGTCGCACTGAATACCGCGATGGAAATTAATACCGCGGACAAAGTCGAGCACTTGCGTGTAGTGAACGCCGATGCGGTTCATACCCGTCTCGATGGCAAGATGATACTTGCCCACCTTGCCCGCCGCGACGGCACATTCACCATACGCAAGAGCAAAATCGGACGTATAGACCGAGGGCATGATATCGAACTCGAGCAATGAAGGAATAGCCTCGATGGGAGGCTCGCTTAGAATCAGGATGGGCTTGGTGATTCCGCCCTGGCGCAACTCAATACCCTCGCTGACCGTCGCCACGGCAAACATGTCGGCACCGGCCGAATACATGATCTTGGCGCACTCGACGGCTCCATGACCATAAGCATCGGCTTTAACCACGCAGCACAGGCGCTGACGCGGATCTAGCAAGTTCTTATAGGCCCTCGTATTGCGGCGGAGCGCCCCGCGGTCGATCTCGACCCAGGACCAACGCGTCAAATCGGCTTTATTCATGATTAGTCATCCGACCCTTCGTCCATGATTCCCAGATCGTCGAGCGCATCCTTTGCCGCCAATTCCATGGCGGGACCGATCAAGTCGATAAGATCGGTCGCGATAACGCTCTTCTCGCCATACTCCGTCGCCGCAGCAAAGCCGGCATAGCTGTGGAGTGCGACGGCATACGAGTACAGCAGCTCCCAACGGTCCATCTCGTCACGCATGGTCGCAAGCGTTCCTGCAAGGATACCTGCGAGGACATCACCCGAGCCAGCGGTCGCCAACGACGCCGGGCCCGAAAGCGGCAGCAGCACGCGCTCGACGCCGCAAATGGCCGTCGTCGGGCCCTTAGCGATAACAACGAGATTATCGGAACCGGCAGCCCAGACAATCTTTTGAGCAGCGGCAATCGCAGTGCCAAGATCATTGACCTCGTCGCCGGCAACGAGACGCGAAAGCTCGCGATAATGCGGCGTCATAACGAGCGGCTGCTCGCGACGGTACATTTCGGGATTACTGTCGATGCCGTCGATTGCAATCTTGGCAAGGCAGTTGAGCGCATCTGCATCTAGGATAAGCGGCACATCGAGCTCAAGCAGGCCCGAAACGACTTGCATCGATCCGGCAGACGTCGTCATGCCAGGCCCGCACACAACGCAGCTGTACTTCTTAGCAATCTCGCACACTGTCATACGCGCAGCGGCACCAAAAGATCCACGGGAATCAGACGGAATGGCGAAAACGGGAATCGACGGGAGCGCCATACGAATAAGGTTGGCGCACGCATCGGGCGTCGCAACGGCCACATAACCGGCACCAGCACGAGCGGCAGACTTTGCGGCCATGATGGCGGCACCAGGATATTGTGCCGACCCGGCAACGATGAGCGCAGAGCCGCGCGAATACTTATCGATATTCGTGGGCAGCGGGGCAAAGAAGTCCACCAGATCACCGGGCTCAACGATCTCGGCAGCATGATCGACATCATCGATGACTTCGTCGAGGCGGTCGTACAGACCGCCACACACCAGGTCGCCAGCATACTCCGGACCGTCAGCGCTGTAGAGGCCGATCTTAGGGGCAATCATCGTCACGGTACGCTCGGCACGGATGCAGTCGTCATCCACAACGCCCGTCTCGGCATTCAGGCCCGAGGGAACATCGATAGAAACAACGTGATCGGCGCACTCGTTAACCGTAGGAATCCAAATAGAAAACGGCGCACGAAGGTTGCCGTGAAAACCGGTACCAAAAATAGCATCGACCACGACATCCGCTTTGTTAATGAGAACCTCTAGCTCGTCTCGCGAAGGCCCAACGCACACATGAACGTCGCGACCGGCGGTGCGACGGGCAACGTGACGAGCAAGGGCAGCAGGAATCTCATCCGGCTCAACTGGAGAAACGATATCAACATCAACGCCCTTATGGGTCAGGATATCCGCAGCGACCCAACCATCACCGCCGTTATTGCCAAAGCCGACCAGCACAAGAACGCGATCAGGGTTGAGCTTTAAAATCTCGTTGGCGGCAAATTCACCTGCCAACTCCATGAGCTCGGCCTTCGAGGTGCCCTCGCGCTCGATGATATCCTCGAGGCGAACGACTTCCTCGGTACTCAAAACCGGTTTCATCTATGCTCCTTGCGTATCTTGCGGATTATCAATCAAATGCTCCGACAAAGCAGATTGTTGCAGCTGTTCAAGCTCATCCAATACAGAACGAGCCTCTTTAAATGTCTGGGCAACGCGCTCCTTGGTGCTCATTTTTTCTTCCTTAGGCTTAGGTCGAGCATCCTCGGTGATCGCAATGGCATTAGCGACAGCCAAGTCACCCGTAAGGGTAATAGAAAGAGCAACCTCGACAACACCCAAATCCTGGGCGATTTCGAGAGCGCGACCAGAAAGCAGAGCCTTTGGCTTGCCGAGCCTATCGCGTGTTACGGAAACGTCCTTACGTCCAACGCCCTGACTAAACCCCGTTCCAAGTGCCTTAAGTACCGCTTCGCGAGAGGCAAAGCGGCTGGCATAATGAGCGGCAGGGCGAGACGACGCATCGCAATACGCACGCTCTTCATCGGTAAACACGCGCCGGGCAAACGACGGCGTCTTCTCAAGGATTGATTTCATTTGGGAAATCTCGACGATATCAACGCCGATACCAGCTTCAGCCATGTTCACCTCCATGCTACACAGACTACGATATTGTAGCCCGTTCAAAGAAGATGCGACAAACGAGGGTTATAAAACACAGCTACTATGTGAGACAAATTGCCTGAGAAACGAAAAAGGGGGAGGCCGCGAGGCCTCCCCCTTCTCAGTCCAAGCGTACGGCTCGGTGCCGTCCACCGGTCAGCGGCGCCCTGGCCTCCCACGGGCTGGCCCCGCAGTACTCTCGGCGCGATGGGGCTTAGCTTCCGGGTTCGGAACGGGACCGGGCGTGCCCCCCATGCTCTGGCCGCTGACCGGTGGGCGGCGCCCACCGTTACGGTGATCCGGTGTCTCATCCACGTGCCCTGGGGGCCGCATGGCGCATAGGAGAGATCCGACTCGGGGGCATCCTCGTGCCCGGACCGCGCTTTCGAGCGCATGTCCCGCGGGCCGCGAGGTGCGGTTCCGGAAGAGCTCGGGCGATTAGTGCGGCTCGGCTGAGGGCGTCGCCGCCCTTGCACCTGCCGTCTATCGACCAGGTAGTCTACCTGGGCCCTTACCGGAAGGAGAACTAATCCCTGGAACGGCTTCCCGCTTAGATGCCTTCAGCGGTTATCCGCGCCGCACGCGGCTACCCGGCCGTGCCGTTGGTCGACAACCGGTTCACCGGAGGTGCGTCCACCCCGGTCCTCTCGTACTGGGGGCAGCCTCCATCGATTCTCCTGCGCCCACGGAGGATAGGGACCGAACTGTCTCACGACGTTCTGAACCCAGCTCGCGTACCGCTTTAAACGGCGAACAGCCGTACCCTTGGGACCTGCTCCAGCCCCAGGATGCGATGAGCCGACATCGAGGTGCCAAACCTTGCCGTCGATGTGGACTCTTGGGCAAGATCAGCCTGTTATCCCCGGAGTACCTTTTATCCGTTGAGCGACGGCCCACCCACTCGGGGCCGCCGGATCACTAGAGCCTGCTTTCGCACCTGCTCGGCT
>NZ_JBQKEH010000022.1:0-14919 GCF_052121415.1 Collinsella sp. LCP19S3_D5 | reverse complement strand
CTCGAAGAGCCCGATCGCCGCCTTCCTGGCCTCGATGTCGTGTTTCACTCTCAAGTCGACACGCATAAAAAGCCTCCCATTTCTCGTGTCCAAGAAATGGGAGGCAGTTCACAGGAGGCGCAGGGCCGCTTTGCATTGCAGTAAAACCGCCGGCTACGAACGACGCGGCTCGGGAACCACGAGCCTATCGGGGCTCGCGCCCTCGACATCCATCAGGCTCACGTAGCGAATCGACGGATCCTCATACGTTGAGTAATAGTAATTGCCCGTGCGCGCGCTAAAGCATCCGGTGTAGATAGTCTTCTCGAACTTGCCGTCACCCATCTTGGACGCACCCTCGATCATCGCCACCCCCTCGAGCGAGCGGAACATGCGAATGACGTTCTCGGCCTCGCTGTCTTTTTGCGGGTAATTGGCATTGAGGTACGCCGCCTTTACAAAACGGCTCGGCGAATAGCAGTCACCCGGAATACCGCGCATGCCGGCACCCGCGCCATAGGGCTTGAGCTCGGCGCCACGCCATGTCGCCGTCTGAGGAAAATCGCTTGTGGCGGTGATATAGGTGCGCAGGTTTTCCATGTGCCACGGGAAGGTCGGCTGATTGGCAAGGGTGTCGACCGGATCGTCGTATACATGCAGACCGTCAGCCATCATCTCGACCACGATGCTGCGTCGGCTGTCGCCGATAATCCAATGGAGCAGCGACACACCCAACCCCTCTCCGGCAGATTTGGCAACAATCACCGTGTCGCGCAGCGCAGCCTCGACCTCGTCGACCGTCGAGAACGTCGCTGCCACCCACAGGGGAAACTCATAGGCCGCGATATTGGTCTTGCCATCAACCGGGTCCTCGGCATACTCGGCATAACCGGGAAAGTTGAGCCCTGCCACAGCCAGACCCGCATCGTTACCACAGTCGAAAAACATAGGATAATTCTTGTAATCGATGCACATGCCGATTACCGCGTGTGCCGCCGACGCATCGTCGACAAACGAATACGGGATATGGAACCCGCGGGGCATCACGCGAACCTGTTGGCCGTAGCTAAAGCTCCAGTCGAGGTTGCGACCCAGATACATGTTGCCGGAATTATCGGTAAATCGAATGCTCGTGCACATGGCGCCTCCTAGCCATACGTCCTTGTTAAGCTCATTGTTACCAAACAAATAGGCGCTAAACACAAAAGCCCGGACATGACAATAACGTCACGCCCGGACCACACAAGCAAGATAAACTCAACCAAGTCAACCTCGCAGGTCGTCTAAGGAGTCAAAATACCGCAGATTGCCACGAAAGAGGAGCGAAGCGTACGTAAGGTACGCGAGCGACGATTGAGCGGCAAGGTGCGGCGCTTTGGTCCCCTTAGACCAATTTTCCAAGACAGTGATCAATCATATGCTGGATCATTTGCGCCTCAAAGCCCGTGTAGTCGCGGCGGCACTCCTTCATCTTGCCGTCGACGATCTGGTCAAAGGCAACCTTGCACTTGATATAGCGCGTGGACTTGGTGATTTCGTCGTGCGTCAGGCAGCTCTCCTCCATCTTGCTGGCGCCCAGGCCAAACACCAGACGGGGGTTGTAGAGCACGTGGGGCTCGCCGGCGTCGTCCAGATAGACGCAGACCTTCTTGGTGACGCCAATCTGGTTGGCGGCAAGGCAGCCGGCGTCCTCGAGCGACTTGATGGTATCGATCAGGTCCTGTGCGACCGACTCGTCCTCGACAGTCGCAACCTCGCAACGCTGGGACAGGATAGCCTCGTCGCGGCAGAGCTCTTTAATCATACGTTCCTCCAAAGAGTTCAATGTAACTGCTTAAGTATACGGTACCTACACATTTTCATGCGAAAAATACCGTCCGCCTGTTACAAAGCGCCGAACTTCAACATGCGAGAAGCATCGACCTTCCAAAGGCGATATAGTAGGTAAGTTCGTGTCAATCGGCCTAAACTCGGGGCCGAACAAGGAAAGGGTATGCATGGACGAACTTTTTCACGTCAGCGAGCGCAAATCCACAATCGGGACCGAACTTCGCGCTGGACTGACAACATTCCTGGCGATGGCCTACATCATCGCCGTCAACCCTGCGGTGCTCTCGGGCGCTGGCATCGATGCGGGAGCGCTCGCCTGCGCCACCTGTCTGGGCGCCGGCATCATGACCATCTGCATGGGCATCTTCGCCAACCGCCCGCTCGCCTGTGCGTCGGGCTTAGGCGTCAACGCGATGATCGCTGGAATCACCACCACCGTCTGCGGCGGTGACTGGCACGTGGCCATGAGCGTCATCTTCCTTGAGGGCGTCGTCATCTTGCTGCTCGTGCTTTGTGGCCTGCGCGAGGCCATCATGGATGCCATCCCGGTTGTCCTGCGCCACGCCATCTCGGTGGGTCTGGGCCTGTTTATCGCCATGATCGGCCTGTGCGACGCCGGCATCATCACCGCTGGCGCCGGTACGCTCGTCGGCCTGGGCGACATCACTTCCCCCACCTTTATCGTCGGCATCATCTCCATCGTCGTGACGGTTGCCCTTGCTTCCCGCAACGTGCCGGGCTCGCTGCTCATCGGCATCATCGTCGCCGTTATCGCCGGTATCCCCCTAGGTGTGACCCATGCTCCGACCGGTATTATCGCCCCGCTCGACTTCTCGAGCATCGGTGGCCCCATCGCCGACGCCGGCGGCGTGCCCGCCATCGTCAAGGTCCTTACCGACCCCACGCTCCTCGTCATCTCGTTCTCGCTGCTCATGAGTGACTTCTTCGACACCATGGGCACCGCGATGGCCGTGGCCAAGCAGGGCGAGTTCCTCACCGACGACGGCAACGTCGAGAATATCAAGGAGATCCTGATCGTCGACTCCGCCGCCGCTGCTGTGGGCGGTTTTATGGGCGTCTCCTCCATCACCACCTTCGTCGAGTCCACCTCTGGTGCTGCCGACGGTGGCCGCACGGGCCTCACCTCCGTCACCACCGGCGTGCTGTTCATTCTCGCCGCGTTCTTCTCCCCCATCGTCACCATCGTTTCCAGCGCCGCCACCTGCGGTGCTCTGGTCTACGTCGGCTACCTCATGATGAGTGAGGCCTCCGAGATCGACTGGTCCGACGTGTCGCAGGGTTTCCCGGCGTTCATGATTGTCGCCGGCGTGCCCTTCACCTACTCCATCTCTGCCGGCATCGGTCTGGGCTTTATCGCCTTCGTGGTTGTCGCGCTCTTTAAGGGCGAGGCCTCCAAGATCAAGCCGCTCATGTGGATCGCAGCACTCGCCTTCCTCGTCTACTTCTTTGTAGCGTAAGGGCAAAGCTGCCAAAGCAAAACCTCAAGGCGCAGAGTCGCTTCAAGCGGCTCTGCGCCTTTCTTTTAGCGACGGTCCCTACGCCGACGTGCGACAATCGTATTTGTAGATGTCGAAATGCAGAGAGAAGCTTGTCATGGAAGCGCGTCAAAAGCAGATAACCATTCATTCAAAGCATGTCGAAAGCGCGCCCGTCATTTACCTTCCCGCGGTCATGGGTGACGGCACCGAGGTCTATAGCCGTTGTCTTGAGCTTGATTGCCCGCCATTCACCCTGGTCGCCATTGGCGGGCTCGATTGGAATCGCGAGCTGAGCCCTTGGGAATGCGACGGAACCGTGCGCGATGCCGAGCCCTTTGGTGGACAGGCGTTCGAGTTTCTCGATGAACTGCTGAATCGGATAATCCCAGAGGTCGAGCCATCACTTCCCTGCCCGCCTACCTGGCGCGGCATTGCCGGTTACTCATTGGCGGGCCTCTTTTCGCTTTGGTCGCTCTGGCAGACCGATGCCTTTGACCGCGCCGCAAGCGCATCGGGGTCCCTATGGTTTCCCGGATTTCTCGATTACGCACACGGGCACACGATGCCAGCCGCGCCCAACGCCGTCTATCTATCACTCGGCAAAAAGGAGACCAAGACGCCCAACCGCATGATGCGGCACGTACTCGACGACACGCGCGCAATGGAAAAACTACTCGGCGACCGAGGCATCCCCGCGACCTTCGAGCTCAACCCCGGTAACCACTTTGCCCAAACCGGTCTGCGCATGGCCTGCGGCATACACTGGATACTGACGCATTAAAAATGGCGCCCACGCGTACGCACGGGCGCCATTTTTTTGATTTAGCTGAACACAACTACTACTCGACAGTCTCCTCGAGTTCAGAAACGGCGAACTCAAAGTCGTTGCCAGGCAGAATCGCGTTGAGCACGATGCCCACCAGCGAGCCCACGGCAAGGCCCGAAAGCGAAATCGTCACGCCGAACAGCTTCAGCACGATGGCACCGGCGGCGCTGTAGGCAATGCCGAGTGAAAGCACGAGCACCAGAGCGGCCACCAGCACGTTGCGGTTGTTCTGGAAATCGACCTGGTTCTCGATGAGGTTACGGACGCCCACGGCGCTGATCATGCCATAGAGCACGAGCGACACGCCGCCGATAACGCATGCCGGCATGGCGGCGATCACGGCAGCGAACTTGGGGCAGAACGAAAGCACGATGGCGCAGCACGCGGCAATGCGAATCACGCGCGGGTCAAACACGCGCGTCAGGGCGAGCACGCCGGTGTTCTCGCCATACGTGGTGTTGGCCGGAGCGCCAAAGAGCGAAGCCAGAATCGTGGCGAGACCATCACCGAGCAGCGTGCGATGCAGGCCGGGATCGGCGATGTAGTTGCGCTCGCAGGTGGAGCCAATAGCGGATATATCGCCGATATGCTCAATCATGGTTGCAAAGGCCAGCGGCATGATGGTGATGATGGCCGTCGTGGCAAGGCCGCTATCGAACTGCGGCCCAAAGAGTGCAAACACCGTGTTGTCCCACACGACGGGCAAGCCAAGCCAGGGAGCGGCTGCGACGCCGGAGAAATCGACCTCGCCCAGCGCAGCCGCAACGGAATAGCTCACCACGACGCCCAGTAAAATCGGCACGATCTTGACCATGCCGCGACCCCAAATATTGCAGATGACGATTACGGCGACGGCAACCACGGCAACGAGCCAGTTAGTCTGGCAGTTGGCAATAGCGGAACTCGCCAGGATCAGACCGACCGAAATGACAATGGGGCCAGTCACCACCGGCGGGAAGAAGCGCATGACGCGCTTGGCGCCAAACGCGCGGAAGAGCGCCGCAAGCACCGGGTAGAGCAAACCAGCGCAGGCAACGCCCAGACAAGCGTAGGGCAATAGCTCGGCCTCGCCGTTGGGCGCGATTGCGGCATAACCGGCAATAAAGGCAAACGATGAGCCCAAAAATGCGGGGACCTTACCGCGTGACAGGAAGTGGAATAGTAGCGTGCCCAAGCCGGCAAACAAAAGCGTTGCCGATACCGAAAGGCCGGTGAGCACGGGCACCAGCACCGTGGCACCAAACATGGCAAACAGGTGCTGCAGACCGAGCAGGAACATGCGCGGGCGGCCGAGCGACGAAGCGTCGTAGATGGCATCGGTGACGGCGGGCGTCGAGGACTGGGACATGGATGTCCTTTCGAATGGAAGGGCGCTCGGGAATAGCGGATAACCTGCCCGAACGATACGGTCCGAACCATTGTACGCGATACGCCATGTCTCGCACGCGCCGTCGCTTGCAAGCGGTACCGCTATTTCCAAACACGCTCGGCAATACGCTTGACCAGCGCGATCTTTGCCCACTGCTCACCTTCGGTCAGCTTGTTGCCAATCTCGCAGCTGGCAAAGCCACACTGCGGAGACAGATACAGATTCTCAAGCGGCACGTACTTTGCTGCCTCATGAATACGCTCGACGGTCGCGTCCTCGTCCTCGAGCTCGGCTGCCTTGGTGGTCACCAGGCCCAACACGACCTTCTTACCGGGCGCAACATACCTGAGCGGCTCAAAGCCACCGGCACGCGGAGTGTCGAACTCCAGATAGAACGCGTCGACGTCCTCATGCGCAAACAGGTACGGGGCGATGGGATCATAGCCGCCCTCAAAGGCATAAGTAGAGTGGTAGTTGCCACGGCATACATGCGTATTGATCACCAAGTCGTCAGGCTTGCCCGCGATGGCGGCATTGTTGAGCGCCACGCCCAGCTCGCTCACCTTTTGCAGGTCAACCGGGCTCATGCCGGTCTTGGACACAAAGTCAGTATCGCAATAGATGCCCCAGGTGCAGTCATCAAATTGGATGTTGCGGCAACCCGCGGCATACAGATCGGCAATCACGGTGCGGTATGCCGCGGCGATGGCATCGGCGAGCTCTTCGTCGGTCTTGTAGACGGCGTGCAGGCTCTCCTGCTGGCCATCGCAGCGGTCGAGCGTGACTTCGGAGAACGTCTGGATCGGCGCCGGAATGGTTTGCCGCGCGACCTGGCCCTTGCCCTCAAGCGCCTTGACAAACTTGAAGTGCTCGACGAACGGATGGTTCTCGCCGCTAATAGGTCCGGTCACCACGGCGGTGTCGGCGGTAGTCTCCTCATCGTGGAACATATAGCCCGTACGCGAGGTGCGGCGCTCGATGCCGTTGAGACCCCACATAAAATCGAGGTGCCAGTAGCTGCGGCGGAACTCGCCATCGGTGATGACCTGTAGGCCGGCGGCCTTTTGCTTTGCCACCAAATCGCGAATGGCCTCGTCCTCGACTGCCTTAAGTCCCTCGGCATCAAGCGCGCCTGCCGCATAGGCAGCGCGGGCGTCCTTTACGGCCTGCGGACGAAGAAAACTGCCGACGATATCGGCGCGAAACGGCGCTTTGAGCTGGGTGGAATTGCTCATAGGAATCTCCTTTTGCATGGAATGCTTTGGCGAGAAAGAGTATGAGCGCACTCCTGGTTATCGTAAAATATGCGTTTATATATGTTTGCCATATAGTTTTCCTATAGCCATTTCGACAGCCCAAGACAGCAACATCAAACGCTACCGGTTAGATATGCCTCCGGATGGCCTCGACATAAGCCTGTCCATAGCGCGTGAGCGTCGTATTCTTGCGCGTGATAATGCCAATCTCCATGTATTCATCCACATCGAGCGGAATCGAGATAATACCGGGGCCATTAAGCTCGTGGCTAATCACGCCCGAACACACCGTGTAGCCGTTGAGACCCATGGCTAGGTTGAACAAGGTCGCACGGTCGCGCACGCGGATATTCTTGCGGCGCTCAAACGTCGAGGTCAGTTCCTCGGAATAGTAAAACGAGTTGTAGCTGCCCTGTTCATAGGATAGGAACGGATAGTCTTCCAAGTCCTCGAGCGTCACGCTGGCGTGGTCCGCCAGTGGATGGTCGGCGCATACAAAGACGTGCGGCGTGGCGCAGAAGAGTCCTTCGAATACGAGCTCGTTGGCCACCAGCATGCGCTCGATAACCTCGCGGTTATGTTCGGATAAGTACAGAATGCCCAGTTCACTCTTCATGTGCGCGACATCTTCGATGATCTCGTGAGTCTGTTCCTCGCGCAGGGTAAAGTCGTAGCGCGCGGCATCGAACTCACGGATCACGTCGACAAACGCATTAACGGCAAAGGAATAATGCTGACAGCTCACACTAAAGTGCGGCACTTGCTCGGATGCGCCCTTGTACTTGCCCTCGAGCAGGTCGGCCTGATCGAGTACCTGGCGCGCGTAGCCCAAGAATGTCTCGCCTTCCTCGGACACAATGACGCCCTTGTTGGTGCGCTCAAAGATGTGCACACCCATCTCGTTTTCGAGATCGCGAATCGACGCGGTAATCGAAGGCTGCGACACAAAGAGCCGGCGCGAGGCCTCGGTAATGCTGCCGCATTCGGCAACCTTAACAACATACCTGAGCTGCTGAAGCTTCATGACTTTCTCCCTAGACGTTCGTGACGCCATGACCCGTCGCGTCCATCTGGCGCATAAACAACGGCATCGCCCCCGTCGCGGCGCAGGCGGCAATCTGATGCAGAGCCCCGGCAACCGCATCGTCTGCCGCAGCGCCGATATGCCAACGCGCGGCAGCCGTGACGGCCTCATTGGCATTGGCGACTGCAACGGAGTTGGAAACGGCATTAATCATGGGCAGATCGTTATCGGAATCGCCGAACACCGCCACCTCGTCGGGCGTCAGGCCCAAAGCACGCGCCAGCTCCAGCGTGGCACAGCCCTTGTCCCAACCAGCCGGAAGGATGTCAAACAGGCGCACTCGGTTGTTGGGAAACACGAGCGAAAGTTCCGGCACCTCGGCGGCAACGCGCTCGCGTAGCTCCGCGAGCCCCTCACGCGAACGGGCACTCCAGATATTCGCCTTGAACACCGGCGCGTCACCGACAACGGGACGGCACGGGGCCTCTTCGCCTTTGAGCCACGCGTTGCCGCCCGACTCCATAGCGCGACGCACGCGCCCAGGATCGCTCGTCACGCAATAGGCGTCATTGTCCCAAAAGTCATCACCCAGGCTGTAGACCTTCAGATAGGTATCGTCGGTCTCTTGCTCCAAGTAGTCAGCCAAGCGAATAAGGGCGGTGTTGTCGGTCGCATGCGAGGCTACCACCTCGCCGTCGACAAACATGACCTGGCCGTTGCAGAACGCACCGGTCGAGAAGCACTCGGAGCGATTACGAAACATCCAGCCCATCGCGGACGGCTGACGGCCCGAAACCGGGCCAAAGTGCAGGCCCGCCGCCTGCATGGCATGAATGCCCTCGATGGCGTAGTCGCTGGCGCCGTCATGCCCGGCTGGAATCAGCGTATCGTCCATATCGGTCAGCACAAGTTTGATCATAGAGTCCCCCAGTCATTTTCACCGTATCCATTGTAGCGACCTGCCAAAAAGGGACAGGTTTATTTTGGCAGGTTTTATCTGGGAAAATGCAACGACCCAGTTGCCACCTGCCAAAATAAACCTGTCCCTTTTTGGCAGGTGCGCTAGTATAGGGAACAACAGATTCGATGCGGGAGTGCCGGCGGTGCAAACCACAAGGCTGAGAGGGCATGGGGCTCAATCCTTTGAACCTGTCAGTTAATGCTGGCGTAGGGAGCATGCCGCCTTTACAGGGGCGCTGTCTATGCACAGCGCCCCTTTTCTATGCCAAGGAGGCATGTGCAGTGATTGATTCGAAACAGCTTAAACAAAATGTGGTCAAGGCCGTGGAGGAGATTCGCGCCACCAACCCGATGGCCGGCTCCATCACCAACACGGTGACGATCGACTTTGTCGCCAACGCGCAGCTCGCCGTAGGCGGTTCGGCCGCCATGGTCTATCTGCCCGACGAGGGCGAGGCGCTCGTTGCAGGCGGCGGCTCCATCTATCTCAACATGGGCACGCTCTTCCCCATCTACGAGCAGACGATTCCCCGTGCGGCCAAAGCGGCACACGACGCCGGCAAACCTTGGGTGCTCGATCCGGTGGGCCTGGGCATCGGTAGCCTGCGCACCCAGCTGGTAAACGAGCTCAAGCAGTACAAGCCCGCCATCGTGCGCGGCAACGCCTCCGAGATCATCGCGCTCGCCGGCCTGTGGGGTCTTGAAGGCGAGGCGGCTGACCTGAGCCGCGTGCGCGGTGTCGATACCACCGATACGGTCGACGCCGCCCGCGGCGCTGCCGTGGCACTCGCCCGCTACACCGGCGGCGCCGTAGTGGTCTCGGGCGAAGTCGACCTGATTACCGACGGCACGACCGTGGCCAAGTCCCACGGCGGCAGCCCGCTCATGTCCAAGATTACCGGCTGTGGCTGCTCGCAGGGCGGCGTCCTGGCCGTGTACGCTTGCGCCGCCGATCCGTTTACGGCAGCCATCTGCGGTACCGCTGTCTACAACGTTGCCGGCACGCGTGCCGCCGCTGTCGCTGATGCCCCGGCAAGCTTTAAGGTCGCCTTTATCGACGAACTCTACCGCGCGACCGCTCAGGATATTGCGAATAACCACCTCGAGCTCGAGGAGGCATAAGTCATGTCCGAACCCGCAACCGCTGCCGACATGAACACACTCGTCGCCGTAGCCATCGCCCCGTGCGGCACAGGCGACGAGCTGTCCGCCGAGGTCGCCGAGGTCGTGCGCGTCATTCGCGAGAGCGGCCTTCCCAACCGCACCACCTCGATGTTCACCGAGATCGAGGGCGACTGGGACGAGGTCATGCAGGTCGTACGCGACGCAACCTTTGTGTTGGCAAGCAAGGGCATCCGCACCGAAGTCGTTCTCAAAGCCGATATTCGACCCGGTTTTACCGACACCATGACCGGCAAACTCGAGCGCATGGAAGCGCAAATCAAAAAGCAGGAGGAAGCACGATGAGCATCCGCGACAACCTTGATATCTCGGCCTATCTGGTACTCGGCCCCGAAAACACGCTGGGACGTCCCGTGGGCGATGTGGTAGCGCAGGCGCTCGATGCCGGCTTTACCTGCATCCAGGTGCGCTCCAAGGTGGCAAGTGCCCGCGAGATCATCGCGCTGACGGGCGACGCCGCGCAGGCTATCGCTCGCGCCGGCAAGACCGGCAAGGTCGCCCTGCTTATCGACGACCGTCTGGACTGCGTACTCGCCGCACGCGAACAGGGTATCGCCGTCGACGGCGTGCATGTGGGCCAGAGCGATATTCCCGTCGAGGTCTGCCGCAAGCTTCTGGGCCCCGATGCCATCGTGGGCCTTTCGGCCCGTTGCGAGGAAATGCTCGAGTACGTCAAGACCGCCGACATGAGCCTAGTCGACTACCTGGGCATCGGCCCGCTCCACGAGACCGAGACCAAGCGCGACTGTGGACGCGCGGCAGATGGCTCCATCATCACCAAGAGCTTTGAGGACCTGGCCGCGCTCCATGAGGCAAGCCCCGTTCCCATCGTGGTCGGCGGCGGCGTCAAAAAAGCCGATCTGCCGCAGCTCAAGGCCACCGGCGTCGACGGCTTCTTTGTGGTGAGCGCCGTCTGCAGCGCTGACGACCCCCGTGTCGCAGCCACGGAGCTTGTCGATGCCTGGCAACAGGCATAGGCATAGGCCGAGCAGCTGATTCGCAGCCTCATATCTTCAATAGCGCAAAGCGCATCCCAGTTTGGACCTCCATTCTGGGATGCGTTTTCCATATAGAGAGTCAGCGGGAAACTGTGTCCCAGTCTAGACGTAGATTCCGGGATGCACTTTCCGGAATCCGCCGTCTGGGAAACTGTATCCCGTTCTGGGCGCAAATTCTGGGACATGCTTTCCGAAATCCGCCCAACGGGAAACTGTGTCCCAAACTACGGCCGAAAAGTGGGGCACGCTTTCCCGAGCGGTCTCCATGGGAAACTATGCCCCATTTCGAAGGCTCATTCTGAGATGCACTTTCCGCCGAGTCAGCGACCGTGGCTCTACCCTGCCAGATACACCTCTAGTGCGGGCAACGTGGCCTCCGCATCACGCCGACCGACCTGGTAGATACGTTCGAGCTCCTCTGGCTCACGACACAGCGATGGCACCTTCACCGATTCGCTCGGACGCACCACAAAAACCTCGTCGCCGGCCTCGCGACGCGTCAGGTCATCGAGCGTGGCGTTATAAACCTCGTGCCGGTGCTCAAGCGCCGCGACAAACTCTGGATAGCGGCGAAACACGCGGCGCAGCATAGGCATCAAGCTATTGGGTTGTTTCACAAAGCCCGCCGGCTGCGTCAGCACCACGATGTTACGGTCATACCCCTGCGCAAACAGCCATGCGCTGGGAATAGAATCGGCCACACCGCCATCCAGATATCGATGTCCATCAATCCAGACGGGCTTGGTCGCCACGGGAATCGCCGACGATGCCCGAATCCACTCGATATCGCGCTCGTCGCCATACGGCAGATCGTGATAGACGGCCTTGCCCGTCTCGATATCGGTACACACGCACGTAAATCGCATGGGGCAGGCGCGATACGCCTCTAAGTCGATAGGATCGCGCTCAAGCGGCACCTCATGATAGGCAAAATCGGCATTGAACATGTCACCGGTTCGCAACCAGCTTGTCACGCTCGCATAGCGCTTGTCGGCACAATAGGCTTTGTTGTAGCGAATGGCGCGGCCGATCTGGCGCGATTTAAAGTTGTAGCCAAACGCCGCGCCCGCCGAGACACCCACCATATGATCGCAGGTCAAACCGTGCTCCATCCAAACGTCGAGCACGCCCGCCGTATACATACCGCGGTAGCCGCCTCCCTCGAGCGCAAGCCCCACTGTGTGTGATGTCTCCGGCTGTGCCATGCAACCATCTCCGTTCCCATGCTTTTGAACTCAACAAGTATATCTGTCAACGTATGCCGTCAAAAACGTGTTTATAAGCATTTATCGAACGTTTCCCAATGCATTCCCCATGCCGTACCGCAATGCCCCTAGATGGCCTTAGGCATGAACGCCCTTAAGAACGTTGCGGGATAAACATCGCCCGCACCATGCCAACGTCATCGCACGCAACGTGAGATAATTCTCAGCAGAAGTCACCGACAGCAGAGGGAGTTTGTGATGAAGGTTCTTTTGGTCAACGGCAGTCCCAAGGCAAACGGAAACACCGCCCGGGCGCTCGCCGAAGTCGCCGAGCAGCTCAATGCCGAAGGCATTGATACCGAGGTGTTTCAGCTGGGCGCCAAGCCCATTCGTGATTGTATCGGTTGCGGCCAGTGTGGCAAGCTTGGGGGTCGCTGCACCTTTGACGACGACGTGGTGAACGAGCTCATCGCTGCCGCTGAGCAGGCAGACGGCTTTGTCTTTGGCTCACCCGTCTACTATGCGCACCCCAGCGGACGCATCCTTTCGGCCCTCGACCGCGCCTTCTATGCGGGCGGGCACGCCTTTGCGCACAAACCCGGCGCCGCGGTCGCTGTCGCCCGTCGCGGTGGCACGTCGACCACCTTCGATGTGCTCAACAAGTACTTCACCATCAACCAGATGCCCGTAGTCGCCTCCACGTACTGGAACAACGTCTTTGGTCGCGTGCCCGGCGACGCCGATGGGGATGCCGAGGGCCTTGCCACCATGCGCAACATCGGCAAGAACATGGCCTGGCTCCTGCAATGTATCGAAGCAGGACAGGCCGCCGGCATCAGCGCGTCCGAAGCCGATCGCGAGCGCACCAACTTCATTCGATAAGTCCAGCGGTGGTCACCTCGACGTTCTATCAATGTCAGCGAAAAGCCAGCTGATGAGGCAAGGTGCCTTGAAAGAGGAGGGCGCTGGGCTGTTGCCCGCGCCCGACGATTGAAAGGCAGATTGCCCATCAGATGGCTTTGCAGCGTCGAGGTGACCGCCGTTCGTTAGAACGGCGGAACATGCTATGAACGTGCAAATCTTCGGCACCAAAAAGTCCTTCGATACCAAGAAGGCCCAACGCTATTTTAAGGAACGCCGCATTAAGGTGCAGTTTATTGACCTTAGGGAAAAGGAGATGAGCAAAGGCGAGCTCACGAGCGTGATGCAGGCGGTCGGCGGCATCGACAAGCTGCTCAACCCCAAAGCCAAGGACGAGGAGACACTCGCACTTATCCAGCACCTCACTCCCAGCCAGCGCTTTGATAAGCTGCTCGAGAATCAGCAGGCACTGGCCGAGCCCATCGTGCGCAACGGCAAAAAGGCCACCGTCGGTTATTGCCCCGATGTATGGGGAGCCTGGGAGTAGCCTGTGTTATTTGCCGGCGCGTGGGTATAAGAGCAGGCGTTTGGCATATGATTTTACTGTAAGCCATGTCTAACAAAGGAGGGCACATGCCCAACAAACCCGTGAAGATCATCATGCTTACCGGATACCTCGGTGCCGGCAAGACCACGCTGCTCAACCATATCCTCGCCAACGACGGCGGTATCCGCGCCGCCGTGATCGTCAACGATATCGGTGAGATCAACGTCGACGCCAGCCTTATCGCCGACGGTGGCCTTTCCGAGACCGACGACCTCATCCCGCTCACCAACGGCTGCATCTGCTGCACGCTTTCGGACGACCTGGCCAACCAGCTGCAGGGCATTGCCGATTCGGGCAAGTTCGACTACATCATCATCGAGGCCTCCGGTATTTGCGAGCCTATCCCCATCGCCTACACCATCTCGAGCTTCTGCGACGAGGCCAAAGTGGGCGGCGAACCCAAGCTCGCGCTCGACAACATCGTTGCCGTGGTCGACTGCGCCCGCATGTACGACGAGTTCAACGGCGGTCGCGACCTGCTGGCCGAGGATATCGACGAGGACGACATCGAGAGCCTGCTCATCCAGCAGATCGAGTTTTGCTCCACGCTGATCCTCAACAAGACCGATACCGTGAGCCCTGAGCAGATCGCCGAGCTCAAGGCCATCGTGCGCAGCCTGCAGAAGGACGCCGTGATTATCGAGGCTCAAAACGGCGAGGTCCCCATGGAGGAGCTGCTCGATACCGATCGCTTCGACTTTATGCGCGCCTACAACTCCGCCGCCTGGATCGAGGCCATGGAGCATCCCGAGGAGCACGACGACCCCGAGGTGCTCGAGTACGACATCGAGACCTTTGTGTACTCGCGCCGTAAGCCGTTTGACCTGCAGAAGTTCACCGATTTTGTTGAGCAGGAGTGGCCCGACGAGGTCATTCGCGTCAAGGGTCCGCTGTGGCAGACCGGCGATCCGGACATGTGCTACATGTTCGAGCAGGCCGGCCGCCAGATGCGCCTGATGGAGAACGGCTTGTTCGTTGACTCGGCGCCCGAGGGCGAGAAACAGAAGATCATCGACGAGAACCCCGAGATCATGCAGATTTGGGACGACGAGACGGGCGACCGCATGACGAGCCTGTGCATCATCGGCCGTCACATGGACAAGGATGCGCTCATCGCCGCCCTTGATGCCTGCCTGACCGACTGGCACCGCGCTTAGGTTATCCAAGTGGGCGTTTTCCGCCCACGTAACCATCAAACCACCACGAAGGTGACTGTGAACTGCGCCCCGAAACTTGGACTGAATAAATAGCGACTACGCCGCAAGGGCCCGGTTCCGGAACTCCTCCGGCGTCAGGCCCTTCAATCTTACCTGCCTGCGCCGC
>NZ_JBQKEH010000021.1:0-23157 GCF_052121415.1 Collinsella sp. LCP19S3_D5 | reverse complement strand
ACGGTGAGCCCGGCGCCGCGAAGCGCCCTGGCCCTCTCCACCATTCTCCTACTGTATGCCATGCGGACTCCGTTCCGGACCTCAACGGTCCAACTTTTTGTCCGCAGTCCCGCTGAAATACCGGGACGCAGTTTCCCTTTCAAACAGAACAAGGCGCGCTGCCTGCGGTTGATGCAGGCAGCGCGCCTTTTGCGTTGGGCCTCGTTGAGGTTCGAAGTCGTGGCTTGCGACCTTTAGGAGCGGGCGGCTCCGTCGACGGGGAGCACGGCGCCCGTGACGTAGGAGGACATGTCGCTCGCCAGGAAAACAAAGGCGTTGGCGACATCCTCGGGCTCGCCCATGCGACCCAGCGGAATGGTGGCGATGATGGGCTTGATGACCTCTTCGGGCAGGTTGGCGACCATATCGGTTTTGGTTACGCCGGGTGCGACGGCATTGACGCGAATGCCCATGGGGGCGAGCTCGCGCGAGAGCGACTGGACCATGCCGTTGACGGCAAACTTGGACGTGGGGTAACCGACGCCGGAGGGCTGACCGTACTTGGCGACCATCGAGCTCGTGGTGGTGATGGTGCCGCCGTGGCCGGCCTCGGTCATAATCTTGGCGGCCGCCTGGTGACCGTTAAAGACAGCGACGACGTTAAGGTCCATGACTTTGGCGAACTCCTCGGCCGTGTAGTCCAAAAGCGGCGAGCGCTGGGAGATGCCGGCGTTGTTGACGACCGTGTCCAAGCCGCCCATGTCGGTTGCAGCCTGGGTAAAAGCCTCGGTCACGGCCTCGAGTGAGGTGAGGTCGCAGGAGCGGCCCCAGACCTTGGCGTCGGGATAGGCGGCCGCCAGCTTCTCAACGGCCGCGTCGGCAGTCTCCTGGCGCGAGCCAAAGACGGTGACGGCGGCACCCTCTTCGATAAAACGGCAGGCGATGGCATAGCCGATACCGCGCGTGCCTCCGGTGACGATTGCTTTCTTGCCCTCGAGCAACATAGTGCTTCCTCTCATCGCGGGCGGACACTCTCAGCACAGCGTAGCGGTAGCCGGAATCGACCGCGTTTGCATATCGGTGAACGGTAGCGCGCGTTACCGATGAGCGGCTCGCGCAAATGTGCTCTGCCGTTGTGCTTAGGGCAGGAGGCAAAAGGGCTCCCGTCCCACATCGGACGGGAGCCCTCAAAGCGCGTATTGCTAGGCGAGCGTTGGGTTAGTTGGCCATGACGCCTTCGGTCCAGGCCTCGACGTCCTCGATGCGCAGGACGTTGGCGACCTCGGCCACGCAGTCGACGCTGGCAAGCTCGGCCGCGGCAGCCTGGACGTCCTTCTCGAGCGCGCGGTGCGTCAGGAAGATGACCGAGCAGGCATCGCTGACGCCCGACTTGCCGTCCTCGACCTGGTTGATGAGCGAGATCGAGATGTTGTGCTTGGCAAAGATATCGACCGTCTCGGACAGGGCACCCACGCGGTCGGCGACCTTCAGGCGCACATAGTACTTGGTCTGGAGTTCGTCCATGGGCTTAAAGGCGAGGTTGTGGCCATAGGGCTCAATCTCGGGCAGCGGAGCCACGCCGCGGCTGATCTGCTCGGAGAGCGACAGGATATCGCCCACGACGGCGCTCGCGGTGGGGAAGGAGCCTGCGCCGGCACCGTAGAACATGGTCTCGCCCACGGCGTCGCCTACCACGTAGACAGCGTTCATGGCGCCGTTGACCTTGGCAAGCATGTGGTCGGCGGGAATCAGCGTGGGATGCACGCGGACGTCGACGCCGGCGTCGGTGTTGCGGGCGATGCCGAGCAGCTTAATGGTGTAGCCGAGCTCGCGGGCCTGGGCGATGTCCTCGGCGTCGATGGTACGGATGCCCTGCTGGTACACATCATCGGTGGTCACGCGGGTGCCAAAGCCGATGGAGGCGAGGATCGCCGTCTTGCTGGCGGCGTCGAAGCCGTCGACGTCGGCGGACGGGTCGGCCTCGGCATAGCCCTTGGCCTGCGCGTCGGCAAGCACGTCGGCGTAATCGACGCCCTCGGCGTCCATGCGCGACAGGATATAGTTGGTGGTACCGTTGAGGATGCCGGCGATGGTCAGGATCTTGTTGCCCACCAGGTCGTGCTCGAGCGTGCTCACGATGGGGATGCCGCCGCCGCAGCTGGCCTCGCACTTAATCTGCACGCCGCACGCGCGCGCCTTCTCGGCAAGCGTCTCGACGTGACGGCCCAGCAGGGCCTTGTTGGCAGAGACGACGTGCTTGCCGTGCTCAAAGGCGGTGGTGAAGATCTCGGTCGCGGGATGCTCGCCGCCGATCAGCTCGACGACGATATCGACGGCGGGGTCGGTAACGACGTCATGCCAGTCGCTCGTAAAGGCCTCGCGCTCAATGCCTGCCGCCTCGGCCTGCTCCCAGGCAAGCGCGCAGGCGCGGGTCAGCTTAAGGTCGATGCCGTAGGCGGCCAGGTACTCATCGTGGTGGCTCTTGATCAGACGGGCCACGCCGCCGCCGACGGTTCCCAGACCGATCAGACCGACGTTCACGGTGCGCAGGGGTTCGCTCATAGATAGCTCCTTCGTGCATCTTATAGATTGATTGATCAAGTAATGTTGAGTGCATTCTAGCGTGAACCGAGGGCGCGTGCTCGCCAGTCAACAGGAGTCGCACAAAACGGCACCCCCGAAACGCTGCGGAAACATTGGAAACATGCTCGCTACAAACGAACTTCCGTAACAAACTGTCAACGTTTGCGCCATAAGGTTTGCCCCGTACCGCAAGACGGCCGCACCGCGGCCAGCGAAAAAAAGGGGACACCATGTTCAACATCAACAGCACGCTCAGCCGTAGGAACTTTCTCGCCGGCGCTGCGGCGCTCGGCAGCGCTGCCGCACTCGCTGGTTGCTCGTCGGGTGGCTCGGACGGCGGCTCCGCCGATGACGGTAAGACCTTCAAGATCGGTGTCATCGGCCCTCTGACCGGCGCCGCGGCAACCTATGGCGTTTCGGCCGAGAAAGGTGCCAAGCTCGCCGCCAAGGATTTCTCGACCAAGGATCTCAAACTCTCGCTTAAGTCCGAGGATGACGTCGCCGACGGCGAGAAGGCCATCAACGCCTTCAATACCTTGTGCGACTGGGGCATGCAGGCGCTCGTCGGCCCCGTCACGACTGGTGCCGCCGTCGCCGTCTCGGGCGAGATTGCCGACGATATGCTCATGGTCACGCCTTCGGCCTCGTCGCTCGACGTCACCAAGGATAAGACCACGGTCTTTCAGGTTTGCTTCACCGATCCCACCATGGGCGCCAGCGCCGCGAAGTTCTTGGCCGAGAAGTATGCAGACGCCAAGATCGCCCTGTTCTACAACTCCGGCGATACGTATAGCTCGGGCGTTGCCGACGCTTTTGCCGAGCAGGCCAAGGCGTCCAAGCTCGATATCGTCGATACCGAGACCTTTAAGGACGACTCTTCCACGAGCTTTACCAACCAGCTCACCAAGGCCAAGGAGGCCGGCGCCACGCTTATCTTTGCCCCGATCTATTACACGCCGGCGTCCGTCCTGCTCAAGAACGCCAAGGACATGGGCTACGACATGACCCTCATGGGCACCGACGGCATGGACGGCCTGCTCTCCGTTGAGGGCTTCGACACCTCTCTTGCCGAGGGCGTGCTGCTCATGACCCCGTTCTCTGCCGACGATGAGAAGAACGCCGACTTCGTCAAGGCATATAAGGACGCCTACAACGAGACGCCCAACCAGTTTGCCGCCGATGCTTATGACTGCATCCACGCGATTGTCGAGGCAATCGATGAGGCGGACATCGACATTACGGTCGACGGCGCCGACATTGCCGGCGACCTTGCCAAGGCTATGCGCAAGATCAGGATTGAGGGCCTGACAGGCGAGCTCACGTGGAACGACGAGGGCCAAGTCGAGAAGCCCGCTACGGCCTATGTGATTCAGGACGGCAAGTACATCGCCGCCTAAGTGCATATAACGAGACCGGTGGAGACATGTTATTCAGGGCAGGAAAGCTTGTAACAAAACGGAAACATTACTTTCACACAATAAAATCTCTAAACTGTATAAACCGACAGAAATACGCATAATTATGGATAAATGGACAAGGCAAAAGAAAAGTTGAAATAATCGCCACTTTTCTCAACTAAAGCGTCTACTATTTTGCGAACGCCGAAGACGGCGGAGGATGGCCTGTCGGGTAACCGAAACCCGACGAGATTTGAGAGGAGAGCCGCATGTCGAGCCTCACCGGTAAGTCATTGAACCCTGTTATGAATCGCAGGAGCGTTATCGCGAGCGCAGCAGGTCTGGGGGCGATGTCCATTCTAGCTGGCTGCTCCTCCAACGGCGGCGACAGCGGTTCCGCTTCGAGCGACGCTTCGTTTAAGATCGGCACCATTGGCCCGCTGACCGGTGCCGCCGCGTCTTACGGCAAGTCCGTTACCCAGGGCGTCGAGCTTGGCTGCAAGGACTTCTCCACCAAGGAGCTGCCGCTTGCCAGCAAGGCCGAGGACGACCAGGCCGACGGCGAGAAGGCCGTCAACGCCTTTAATAACCTGCTCGACTGGGGCATGCAGGCCCTCGTCGGCCCGACCACCACGGGTGCGTCGGTTGCCGTTGCCGCAGAGTGCAGTAACGACCCCAAGACATTCATGATCACCCCGTCCGCGTCCTCCGAGGACGTCACCGACGGAAAGGATTGCGTCTTCCAGGTTTGCTTTACCGACCCCAACCAGGGCGTCAACGCTGCCAAGTTCCTGGCAGAGAAGTATGCGGACGAGAAGTTCGTGCTGTTCTATAACTCCGGCGACGCTTATTCTTCGGGCATCGCAGATTCCTTTAAGGCCCAGGCCGCTGAGTCTAAGCTCGAGATTGTTGACGAGGAGACCTTTAAGGACGACTCCGCTACGAGCTTTACCAACCAGCTGACCAAGGCCAAGCAGGCCGGCGCCACCATGATCTTTGCGCCGATCTACTACACGCCGGCGTCCGTCCTGCTCAAGAACGCCAAGGACATGGGCTACGACGTCAAGATGATGGGCTGCGACGGCATGGACGGCATCCTGGGCGTCGAGGGCTTCGACACCTCTCTTGCCGAGGGTCTGCTGCTCATGACCCCGTTCTCCGCCGACGACGAGAAGAACGCCGACTTCGTCAACGCTTACAAGGATAAGTACGGCGATACCCCCGACCAGTTTGCCGCCGATGCCTACGACGGCGTGCACGCGGTGGCCGAGGCCCTCAAGGAGGCCGGTCTTGGTGTCGACGCGGACCCGACCGAGGTCGCCGAGAAGCTGCCCAAGGCTATGCTCAAGATTACCGTTGACGGTCTGACCGGCAAGCTCTCCTGGAACGACAAGGGCCAGGTCCAGAAAGATCCTACGGCGTATGTCATCACCGACGGCAAGTACGTACTGGCCTAATAGGCCGCCTTACATAGAGCGGTTTTGATCCCAAGCAGGGGAGGTTTTCGCCTTCCCTGCTTGCTTGGTATCTGGGGACAACGTAACGTCCCTGTTTCATACATCAACTGGAAACCTATTCGAAAGGGGGATGTGGAACATGACGGTCTTTATCCAATACCTGGTCAACGGCCTGTCCATGGGCAGCGTCTACGCCATCATCGCGTTGGGCTACACCATGGTCTACGGTATCGCCAAGATGCTCAACTTCGCTCACGGCGATGTCATCATGGTCGGTGCCTATGTCTCGTTCTGCGCCACGTCGTATCTCGGCCTCCCGGGCTGGGCATCTGTAGTTCTCTCTTGTGTGGTCTGCACGGTCCTCGGTGTTCTCATTGAGGGTCTGGCCTATAGGCCGCTGCGCCAAGCAGGCCCGCTGGCCGTTCTGATCACGGCCATCGGTGTGTCCTACTTCCTGCAGAATGCCGCGCAGCTTCTGTGGGGCGCCACGCCCAAGAACTTCACTTCGCTCGTCACCTTCCCGGTGCCGGAGTTCTTGGCCAAGCTCAACGTAAGTGCCGTCTCGCTCGTCACCATCGTCGCCTGCCTGGTTATCATGGCCGGTCTGATGATCTTTACAGGTAAGACCAAGATGGGCAAGGCCATGCGCGCCGTGTCCGAGGACAAGGCCGCCGCTCAGCTCATGGGCATCAACGTCAACCGCACCATCTCGATGACGTTCGCCATCGGCTCCGCCCTTGCCGCCATCGCCGGTGTGCTCCTGTGCTCCTACTCGCCGGTTCTGCAGCCCACCACGGGCGCCATGCCTGGCATCAAGGCCTTCGACGCTGCCGTTTTCGGCGGTATCGGCTCCATCCCCGGTGCCTTTGTCGGCGGCATTCTCATCGGCATCATCGAGGCGATGGCGCAGGCTTACATTTCCACGAGCCTTGCCAACTCCATCGTCTTTGGCGTTTTGATCATCGTCCTGCTCGTCAAGCCTGCCGGCCTCTTGGGCAAGTACGTACCCGAGAAGGTGTAGGTGAGCGTTATGAAGTTTCTTACAGACAAGCAGACGCGTCACGACTTTGTCACGTACGCCATGTGCGTTGTGGCGTTCGCCATCGTGTTCTTTATGCAGTCTAACCACATGATTCCGCGCATGATTGTCGGTCAGCTGGTTCCCATCACGGCCTATATCGTCATGGCCATCTCGCTCAACCTCGTCGTCGGCATCGCGGGCGACTTGTCGCTGGGCCACGCGGGTTTTATGAGCGTCGGCGCCTATACGGGAATCGTCACCGCCGTCGCGCTGGAGAGCGCCGTTCCGTCTGACCCGGTGCGTCTGATCATCAGCATTGTGGTCGGCGCTATCGCCGCTGCCATTCTGGGCTTCCTGATCGGTATTCCGGTTCTTCGCCTGAGCGGTGACTACCTGGCCATCGTAACGTTGGCCTTTGGCGAGATTATCAAAGAGATCGTTACCTGCCTCATTGTGGGCGTCGATTCCCGCGGCCTGCACGTGATCTTTAACATCACGGGCAATTCCACGATCGACGACCTACACCTGCTCGAAGACGGCACCGCTATCATCAAGGGTGCCCAGGGCGCATCTGGTGTTTCGACCTACTCGACGTTCCTTGCTGGCGCCATCCTGGTTATGGTTGCGCTCGTGATTGTGCTCAACTTGGTCCGCAGCCGCACCGGTCGTGCCATCATGGCCGTGCGCGATAACAAGATCGCTGCCGAGTCCGTGGGTATCTCCGTCACCCAGTACCGCATGATCGCCTTCGTGGTTTCCGCCGCTCTCGCCGGTGCTGCCGGAGCCCTCTTCGGCGGTAACTTCTCGCAGCTCTCCGCCACTAAGTTCGACTTCAACACGTCGATTCTCATTCTTGTGTTCGTGGTCCTGGGCGGTCTGGGCAACATGCGCGGTTCCGTCATCGCGGCGGCGCTGCTCACGGTGCTCCCCGAGCTGCTCCGTCAGTTCTCGGACTACCGCATGCTCATCTACGCCATCGTGTTGATTCTGGTCATGGTCTTTACTAACAACCCGCAGCTCAAGGCGTTCTTCGCGCGCATTAAGGACCGCTTTGCTTCCAAGAAGGAGGTGGCAGCCGATGCCCAGTAAGTTTGAGTTCAACAAGGGCAAGATGGTCCCGTATCCTTCTGGCGCCATCGTTCCCGACCGCGACCTGGGCGAGCGCCCGGCGCTCGAGTGCATCCACCTGGGCATTGAGTTCGGCGGCCTTAAGGCGGTCGACGACTTTAGCCTGACCATCGGTAAGACCGAGATCGCCGGTCTCATCGGCCCCAACGGAGCCGGCAAGACCACGGTCTTCAACCTGCTCACCAAGGTGTACCAGCCCACGCACGGCACCATCCTGCTCGACGGTGAGGACACCTCGGGCAAGTCCGTCTACCAGGTCAACCGCATGGGTATCGCTCGTACCTTCCAAAACATCCGCCTGTTCAACACCATGACGGTGGAGGACAACGTAAAGGTCGGCCTGCACAACCAGGAGCGCTACTCCGGCTTTGAGGGCGTGCTGCGCCTGCCGACGTATTGGAAGCACGAGAAGGCCGCCCATGAGCGCGCCATGGAGCTTCTGTCTATCTTTGATATGGAACATCTGGCAAACGAGCAGGCCGGCTCGCTACCTTACGGCGCTCAGCGTCGTTTGGAGATCGTCCGCGCGCTTGCCACCAATCCCAAGCTACTACTGCTCGACGAGCCTGCCGCCGGCATGAACCCGTCCGAGACTGCGGAGCTCATGGCGAACATCGTCAAGATTCGCGACACCTTTGGCATTGCCATCATGCTCATCGAGCACGACATGTCGCTCGTCATGAATATTTGCGAGGGTATCTGCGTGCTTAACTTTGGCAAGGTCATCGCCAAGGGCACGGCCGAGGAAATCCAGAACAACGAAGCCGTTATTGAGGCTTATCTGGGCAAGCAGGATAAGGGGGAGAACTAAATGGCAGAGCCGATGCTTTCCGTCTACAACATCAACGTCTGGTACGGCGCCATCCACGCCATTAAGGACATCTCCTTTAACGTTAACGAGGGCGAGATCGTGGCCCTGATTGGCGCGAACGGCGCCGGCAAGTCCACGACGCTCAAGACTGTCTCGGGCCTGCTGCGCTCCAAGACCGGCTCCATCAAGTTTATGGGCGAGGACATTATCCATACGCCCGCCGACAAGCTGGTTGGCAAGGGCCTGTCTCAGGTACCCGAGGGGCGTCGTGCCTTTTTGCAGATGACGGTCGAGGAGAACCTGGAGATGGGTGCCTATACACAGCCCAAGTCCACGGTTGCCCCGGGCCTCGAACGTGTTTACGAGCAGTTCCCGCGCCTGAAGGAACGCCGTCGCCAGGTGGCCGGCACCCTTTCGGGCGGCGAGCAGCAGATGCTCGTTATGGGTCGTGCCCTTATGAGTAACCCCAAGCTGCTCATGCTCGACGAACCCTCCATGGGTCTGGCGCCGATCCTGATCGAGCAGATCTTCCAGATTGTCGAGGATTTGCACAAGGCCGGCACCACGGTGCTCCTGGTCGAGCAGAACGCGCAGATGGCGCTTTCCATCGCCACACGCGGCTACGTGCTCGAGACCGGCAAGATCACCATGACCGGCACCGGCCAAGAGCTGCTGCACGACGACAACGTCCGCAAAGCTTATCTTGGTGGTTAATCCATCCAGTAATAGGGGCGCTGACCAACTCGGTCAGCGCCCCTTTCGAAATGATCCGTTGGCTTGGTATTTAAAGTGCGACAATGCCGTGTGGAAATAGAAGTGTCATCTGGGGGGTCTATCTATGCTGTACGAGTTTTGTGCCGAGAACTTTGAGCGGGTGCCGGCGGCCATTGCGGCCGGTGCGGGACGCATTGAGCTGTGCGACAACCTTGCGGTTGGTGGCACCACGCCCTCGGCCGGCGTTATCAGCGCTACGACCAGCTATGCTCGCGAGCACGATGCACGGGTGATGTGCATGATCCGTCCGCGTGGCGGCGACTTTCACTACAACCAGGACGAGCTGCGCATGATGGAGATGGACTTGGGCCTTGCCGTAAGCGCCGGCGTCGATGGCTTGGTCTTTGGTTGCTGCAAGCCTTGTGCCGGCGGATGGGCGCTCGATGAACTTGCGTTGGGCGCCCTTGTGATGGCTGCGGGCTGCGCGACCGAGGAGTGCAAGCGCGAGCCCATCGACATCACCTTTCACATGGCGTTTGACCAGCTCTCGCCCGAGGCTCAGCTCGACGCGATTGACACGCTCGCCGACTGCGGCATAACGCGCATCCTGACGCATGGCGGTGCCGCCGGCACGCCGATTGAGGACAACCTGGAGCATCTGTCGCACCTTATCGACTACGCGGACGATCGCCTGACCATCCTTCCCGGCGGCGGCATTTCCGCAGCCAACCGCGATACCGTGGCTGCGGCACTGGGCGTCTCCGAGCTCCATGGCACCAAGATCGTGCCGCTGGAGGTATAACCCGTGCCCCTGGTATTTGACGTTCAGCAGGCGAGCGGGAAGCCCGACGACAACCGGCGCCCTGGCACCGCGTGCCCCTTTTGCGATACCGAGGAACTCGCCAATATCATCCGGCGCGACGGTGACTGTATCTGGCTCGAGAATAAGTTCAAGACCCTGCGCGCCACCCGTCAAACCGTGCTGATCGAGTCGGCCGACCACGACGCAGACCTGGTGACCTATGCGCCGGACGAGCTGCATCATGTGATGCGGTTTGCCCTGGGTTGCTGGCAGCAGATGATCGATTCACGGCAGTATCGAAGCGTGCCCATGTACAAGAACAAGGGTCCGCTCTCGGGCGGTAGTCTCGTTCATCCGCACATGCAGATTGTGGGTTTGGAGCAGGAAGATGGCTATGCTTCGCTGACTTCCGCCAATTTCGAAGGCATCAATGTCTGGCAACAGGGGAGAATTGCGGTCAACATCTCAACCGAACCGATTATGGGGTTCTTTGAGGTCAACGTTTCAGCTCCGCGGGGAATCGCCGCCAGCGATGACACGCGGGACCAAGCCGAGGCGGATCTCTTCGCCGATGCGATCCAGGTAGCTCTGCGTTATATCCTAAACGAGCACCACGGTGGCCGTGCAGAGTCGTACAACTTGTTCTTCTATCACCTGGGCGGTCGGACCATTGCCAAGGCGCTGCCGCGTTGGGTGGTTTCGCCCTACTTTGTCGGCTATCGTTTGGCCCAGGTCAATGCCGAGACGACGCTCGATATCGATGCTGAGCGCCTGCGCGCGCAGCTGGAAACGCTCGTATAGCAAGACTAACACCCGCGTAATGCGGATAGCCTAGCGTGCCATGGCGTCGCGGCCGGCCTCGACGCGCTTGCGCTGAGCAGCGCGCTCCTCGCCGGTTAGACGCTCAAAGAGATGCCCGATAAGCGAGGCAAGTACCTGCTGAAACAGCGTTCCGCACATGACGGGAAATACGACTTCGCCCGGAAAGTATTGCGTGGCGATGACGGCGCCCGAAGAGATGTTGCGCATGCCGCAGGTAAAGCACATGGTAGTCGTTTCGCTATACGGCAGATGCAGTGCGCGGGCTACCAGAATACCGACGACAAAGCCGCTAATGGCGAAGATCAAAATAAAGAGGGCGACTTCCAAGCGCACCGCGTTCATGTGCAGCACGTACTCGCTCATGGCGGTGGAGTTCGACGCGATAACACCCATCATCATGAACTTGCAGGCGGGCGAGAGCGCGGGGGAGAGCTTCTCGTGTCCCCATCCGCGCGTGAGTTCGTTAATCACGATGCCGAGCAGGGCGGGGATAGCGATCATGAAGGCCATGTTCTGCATCATGCCCGGCACGTCGATCGAGACGGTGGCGCCCAGCAAGAGCTTAAGCGTGAGCGGAATCGTAACGGGTGAGATAACCGAGGACGTCAGGATGATGGTGAGCGCGAGCGGGCCGTTGCCGCCGAACATGCTAATCCACATAAAGGCAGTGACTGCCACAGGTACGCTGTACTCGAGCACGATACCGCAGACTAGGTTGGGGTTGGAGCCAAAGAACAGCGACCCCATGGCATAGGCTGTTATGGGAATAAGCACCGCCGAGACCAGCAGCGCCAAAATCAGGTGCAGCGGACGGCGGAATACTTCGGCTACCTGATGGAAGGTGTTGCTGAGGGCACCTTGGAACGTCATAAAGGCAAACAGGGTGGGGACGATGGGCTTGAGCACGCCGATCTGCTGGGGAAAGAGCACGCCGAGCGTCACGCAAATCGGAACGATGATCTGCATATGCCCCGCGAGGAACTTACCCAGTCCAACCCATTGCTTCATATGCGCTTGTGACTCCCTTTGCTCGTGAATCCGTTTTGAATGGATATGCTAGACGCTCGCATGCGTCCGTGTGGCTGAAACGCCCGATTATTTCGAGGCTATTACTGCCCTCGTTTAGCGAAACCACGGCGTGCTGGACGTTGTGCGTCCGCGCCGCACGGTATAATAAATCCGTTCAACAGATCTGCCTGCCGAAGCGGGCATACACAGAGGACTCATCGCTATGAACCGTGAGAGGTATCGCGGCGACCTGCCCCTATCGGGGGTGGGCGCCTATGTCATCGCTTAAGACAACGCATCGCTGGGCGGTCGCTCAGCAAAACCCCGAGCTCGAAAAGGAGCTTTCGTCTGGCCTGGGCATACCCGGGCTGGTGGCGCGCATTATGGTTGCGCACGGCATTACATCCATCGAGGAAGGCCAGCTTTTTTTGACGCCTTCGCTCGATCGCGACTGGGCGGACCCGCTCGTTATTCCGGGTATGGCGGTCGTCGTCGACCGCGTTGAGCGTGCTATTCGCAGCCACGAGCGCATCGCCGTCTTTGGCGATTTTGACGTCGACGGCATTACGTCGACTTGTCTGTTGACCGAGGCGCTGCGTTCGTTTGGCGCCAACGTCACGCCGTTTATTCCGCATCGTTTTGACGAGGGCTACGGCCTGTCGCGCGCGGCGCTCGACCGCGTTAACGAGCTCGCTCGACCCCAGCTGATCGTGACCGTCGATAACGGCATTGCCGCCAAGGAAGAGGCCTCCTATCTGGAGAGCCTGGGGATCGATTTGGTGGTCACGGACCATCACGAGCCGTCCGACCAGGTGCCGCAGGGCGTGCCCCTGACCGACCCCAAGCTCGAGGACAAGGGTCCCTCGCGCGAGCTTGCCGGTGCCGGCGTGGCACTCAAGCTGGTGCAGGTCCTGGGCGAGCGTTTGGGCAAGCCGTCGTATTGGCGTTCGCTGATAGAGGTCGCGGCGCTGGGCACCGTGTCCGACATGATGCCGCTTACGCCCGAGAATCGCGCACTGGTCGCCGAGGGCATCCAGCAGATGCGCGTGACGGCCCGTCCCGGCTATATCGCGCTTGCCGCACTTGCCAAGGCCGACCTTTCTACCATTACGGCCGACGGCCTGTCGTTTTCGCTCATCCCCCGTCTGAATGCTGCCGGCCGCATGGCTGATCCCAAGCTGGCGCTCGACCTGCTGCTTGCCCGCGACCCCATCGAAGCGAGCGCGCTTGCCGCCGAGCTCGAGGAAATCAATCGCCAACGCCGCGAGATCGAGGCCGAGCTTACGCGCGATGCCATGGCGAAGGTCGAGGAGACTTATGACGGCGGGCGCGCAATCGTCGTGGGCGGCGAGGGCTGGCACGAGGGCGTCAAGGGCATCGTGGCGAGCCGCTTGACCAATCGCTATCACGTGCCGGCGCTGCTCTTCTCGATCGAGGATGGCGTTGCGCGCGGATCGGGCCGCTCGGTGGGCAAGATCAACCTGTTCGACGCCGTCGAGCGTTGCTCCGACCTGCTGATTCGTCGCGGCGGGCATGCCGGTGCGGTGGGTGTGACCATCGAGGCATCCAAGCTCGATGAGTTCCGCCGTCGCCTTTCGGCCGTGCTATCGGAGCTTCCCGCCGAGGACTTTGAGGACACTGACGAGGTTGCCGCCACCGTTGATCTCTCCGAGCTAAATATCGAGACCATCGAGCAAATTTCCCGTCTTGAGCCGTTTGGCCAGGGCAATAAGGTGCCGCTTCTGGCCGCCGAGGGCGTGACGATGTGCGATCGCGCCGTGGTGGGCAAAACCGGCGAGCACATGCGCTTTGTGGCGACCGATGGTGCCGCGAGTGTGCCGGCCATCATGTTCCGCGTGCCGCAGATCGATAGGCTCATCAATTGCGACAGCGCCGTCGACTTGGTGTTCGAGGCCGTGGCCGAGCATTGGCAGGGACGTGTGAAGCCCAAGCTCATGATCAAAGATGTCTTGGTGCGCGATACCGCGGCGCCCAATATCGACGATCCGGCATGTGAGCTTCGCCGCGGCGTGCAACCGGCGGATTCTGGCCTGCGCCTGGAGTCGCGTAAACGCGAGACGCTCGCCCAGCTTTCTTATACCGAGCTCACGCGCTCGCTTATCCATAGCTTTATCGGCTCGAACCAGCCGCATCGCGCGCAGGTCGAGGCACTCGACGCGCTTGCCGACCATCAGAGCGTTTTGGCCGTTATGGGGACGGGGCGTGGCAAGTCTCTGATTTTCCATGTGCATGCCGCGCGCGAGGCGGTTCTTCGCGGGCGTGCGAGCATTTTTGTCTATCCTTTGCGTTCGCTCGTTGCCGATCAGGCCTATCACCTTTCCTCGACGATGGCCGCGCTCGGCATTGGTGTCGGCGTGCTGACTGGCGAGACCGTGGAGGCCGTACGCGATGACGTGTTCGCCGGCCTTGCTTCGGGTCGCACCGGTATCGTTCTCACGACGCCCGAGTTCTTGTCTATCCACCGCGATCGATTTGCGCGTTCTGGACGTATTGGCTTCGTTGTTATCGATGAGGCGCACCATGCCGGTCTTGCTAAGGGTGGTGACCGGAGTGCATACCTCGATATGCCCGATATTCTTAAAGCCCTGGGCGACCCCGTTGTCATGGCGGCAACGGCTACCGCGACGGCTCCAGTTGTGGCAGAGCTTGCTCGCGTATTGCCGATTACCAGCACGGTGGTCGACGAGACCGTTCGCGAGAACCTACAACTCGAGGATGATCGTGACCTTGCGAGCCGTGAAAATCGCCTGGTTTCAATCGTTGCGACGGGGGAGAAGACCGTCATCTACGTGAACTCGCGCGACCAGTCCGTGGCGCTTGCCAAGACGTTGCGCAAACGTGTGCCCGACTGCGCGACCCATATCGCGTTCTATAACGCCGGGCTTGCGCGTTCCGATCGCCGACGCGTCGAGGAGGCGTTTCGAGATGGCAGCCTGAGCTGCATCGTTTCAACCTCGGCCTTCGGTGAGGGCGTCAACCTGCCCGATATCCGCCATGTCGTGCTCTACCACATGCCGTTTGGCGCGATTGAGTTTAACCAGATGAGTGGCCGTGCCGGCCGCGATGGGCAGCCTGCCGTGATTCACCTGCTCTATTCGTCTCGTGACGCTCGTATTAATGAGCGCCTGCTCGATTGTTACGCGCCCGAGCGCGATGAGCTTGTCACGCTCTATCGAGCGCTGCAGACCATGTGGCGCTCCAATCGTGGCAAGACGGGGGACGATTCATTCTGCGCAAGCGATATCGACATTGCGCAGATGTGCCTTGCAATCGACGCGCGCACGCCGGTCGATGAGCGTTCGGTGGCAAGCGGCTTGGGAATCTTCGAAGAGCTCGGTTTCTGTCACGTTTCGGGGTTTGACGATACCCGTCGCATCGCGATGACCGAAAACCCCGGGCGCGTGCAGTTGAGCAGGTCGATCCGCTATTTGGAGGGCTTGCGCTCGCGCATGGAGTTCTCGGCTTTCCGGAGTTGGGCACTCGATTCGTGCGCTTCTGATATGCTTACCAAAATTAACCGCCCGATCGTACCGCGGGCCTAGGGAAGGGGACCTCGATGGATGCCGCAGCCCGTACCGCCCATGATTCCGCCCTCCAGCCCTTTTCGGAGATGGAGCACTATACGCATGCCGATGATCTGCCGCCCGAGATTATGGCGGACAGCTACGACAAGCTGGAGCGCCTGTGCCTTAAATATATGAGTGAGGATGACTTCTCCAAGGTGGAGCAGGCCTACTGCTTTGCTGCCGAGAAGCACTGCAACCAAAAGCGGCGCTCGGGTGAGATGTACATTAACCATCCCGTCGAGGTGGCTATCATTTTGGCCGACCTTAAGATGGACTGCGATGTGGTGTGCGCTGCATTGCTGCACGATACCGTCGAGGATACCGATACCTCGCTTGCCGATGTTTCGGGTCTGTTTGGCGAAACCGTGGCAGAGCTCGTCGACGGCGTGACCAAGCTCACCAACATCGAAGTCGACAACATGGACGAAAAGCAGGCGCTTACGCTGCGCAAGATGTTCCTCGCCATGTCCAAGGACATTCGCGTCATCATCGTCAAACTAGCCGACCGCCTGCATAATATGCGCACGCTTGCCGCCCTGCGCGAGGACCGCCGCCTGTTTAAGGCGCGCGAGACCATGGATGTGTATGCGCCCCTGGCCGACCGCCTGGGCATGAGTTCTATCAAGTGGGAACTCGAGGATCTGTCCTTCTTCTACCTTGAACCCGACGCTTACCAGCGCATCGCCCGCATGGTGGCAGAGTCACGCGAGGTTCGCGAACGCTTTCTGGCCGAGACTATCAAGACGCTTACCGATGAGCTCGACCGCATTGGCCTTGAGGGTTTTCAGATCAACGGTCGTTCCAAGCACTATTGGTCCATCTATCAAAAGATGAAGCGCAAGGGCAAGGAGTTCTCCGAGATTTATGATCTGGTGGCGCTGCGCGTCATCACCCATTCGGTGCGCGATTGCTATTCCACGCTTGGTGCCGTGCATACTTTGTGGCATCCCATGCCCGGTCGTTTTAAAGACTATATCGCCATGCCCAAGGTCAATAACTACCAATCGCTCCATACGACGGTTATCGGCCCCACGGCCCGTCCGCTCGAGATTCAGATTCGAACCTACGAGATGCACGAGCAGGCCGAGTACGGCATCGCCGCCCACTGGCTATATAAGAAATCGGGCGGATCGTCTGCCTCCAAGACCAACGACGCACAGCGTCTGGACGATCAGATTAACTGGCTCAAGCACTCGCTCGATTGGGCAGCCTCTGACGAGATTACCGATGCCAAAGAATATCTGCACTCACTGAAGGTCGACCTGTTTGACCAGGAGATTTTTGTCTTTACGCCCAAGGGTGAGGTCATGGCGCTTCGTGCGGGCTCTACACCGCTCGACTTTGCCTACGCTGTTCATACCGAGGTCGGCAACCACTGCGTCGGCGCCAAAATCAACGGTGCGGTGGCTCCGCTCACGCACGAAATCAAGACGGGTGACCGTGTCGAGATCCTGACTAACAAGAGCTCCAAGCCGTCGCGCGATTGGCTCAAGATCGTCAAGACGCCTTCGGCCAAGTCAAAGATTCGCCGTTACTTCGCCGCTGCGACCAAAGACGATGACGCTGCTGCCGGTCGCGATATGATGGCCAAGGACCTGCGCAAGCGCGGGTACGGCATCTCTACGCCGCGATCCACGCGTGCACTCAATGCCGTGGCGGAGCAGTTTAACTTCAAGCAACTCGAGGACTTGTTCGCAGCCGTTGGCGCGGGCAAGGTCGCCCCGCGCGCTGTGGGCAATAAGGTCGAGCAAATCTTGGATCCCAAGCCCGAGGAGCAGCTCACCAAGGCCGAAGCCATCGCTGAGGTCGTCAAGCAGCCTGCCCGCGGTTCCAACCGCAAACCGCAAAAGCGTGGCAAGAGCGCAAGTAACGGCATTATCGTCAAGGGCGAGAGCAACAGCGGCCTGCTGGTTCGTCTGGCGCATTGCTGCAATCCGGTGACGGGCGACGACATCGTGGGCTTTATCACGCGCGGTCGAGGCGTCTCGGTGCATCGTGCCAACTGCCCCAACGTCAAGGGTCTCATGGAACACCCCGAGCGCATGATTGACGTGGAGTGGGATGGTGCTGCCGATACGCTTTTCCAGGTCGAGATCGTGGTCGAGTGCTTGGATCGTATGGGCTTGCTCAAGGATGTCACCATCGCCATTGGCGATGCAGGCGGAAATATCCTTTCCGCCGCTACCTCGACCAACCGCGAGGGCATTGCGACCCTGCGCTTTATGGTCGAGATTTCGGACGCGAGCGGTCTGGATCCGCTGCTGGCATCCATCAGCAGTGTCGACTCGGTCTATGACGCACGCCGTCTGATGCCTGGCGAGGGTGGGGCTCAGCTTAAGCGTCGCGTATAGGCGTGACGAACGCACAACGGTAATGATATTGGCTACGTTCGAGGCATCGTTTGATGCCTCGACGCTTGTAGAAGGAGGACGTGCTCATGGTCACTGCAGCTTTGGACTTAACCCCTCGGGGTACGGCTTCGATTGAGGCGCTTGTAAACGGCCCCATTCAGACCAACAGTTACGCCGTAATCTCGAGCGGCGAATGCCTGATTATCGATCCGGCCTGGGAAGGTGAGCGTCTTGTGGAACATATCTATACCAAGCATCCTGACGCGCACGTGCTAGGCGCTGTCTGCACCCATGGCCATGCCGATCACGTAGGTGGCGTTGCCGGAGCGCGAGCCGCCGTCGGTAAGGGTTTCCTATATGAGTTAGGTGCGAAGGACGTGTTGGTATCTCGTGAGAATATCGAGGAGCAGCGAGCGATGTGGGGCATCGATACGCCCGATCCGGGCGAGCCGACGCGATTGCTTGCTGAGGGCGATACGATTGAATTGGGTGATATCTGCCTGCAGGTGATCGAGACGCCCGGTCACACACCGGGTGGCATTGTCTTGTTCGCCGCCACCGAGCAGGGAAGCATCGCCTTTGTTGGCGACACCCTGTTCCCGGGCAGCCACGGCCGCACCGATCTCGCCGGTGGAGACGAGGCGGCGATTCTGCGCTCGCTCTCCAAGCTCGCCCAGCTGCTTCCAGCCGATACCGTTTGTTTAACGGGGCATGGTGATTCGACCACTATGGCGCGCGAGCTCATGCAGAACCCTTTCATGCAGATGTAGCTTTGTAGTCAGCTGCTTAAGCACGAGAAGTGTCCAAACGTCAAGATATTTTCCCCAACGGGCCGATTCCGTAGGGCAAACGGTCAAAAAAAGTCTGTTTGGACGATATTCGTGAACAAACGAACGTTTATGCTCGGGTACGCCGTGGTAAAATCTCATGCGTTATCGGAGCAACCTTACAGGAGGTTTCTTTTATGCTCGTCAACGCAGCAGACATGCTCAAGAAGGCCGAGGCCGGCAAGTATGCTCTCGGTGCCTTCAACACCAACAACCTCGAGTGGACTCTGGCTATTCTCCAGGCCGCCGAGGAGGCCAAGTCTCCGCTGATCCTTCAGTGCACCGCTGGTGCCGCTAAGTGGATGGGCGGTTTCAAGGTCTGCGCCGACATGGTCAAGGCTGCCGTCGAGGCCACGGGTGTTACCGTTCCCGTCGCCCTTCACCTCGATCACGGTTCTTACGAGGACTGCTTCAAGTGCATCGAGGCCGGCTTCACGTCCATCATGTATGACGGCTCTCACGAGGAAACCTTCCAGCTTAACCTCGATCGCACCAAGGAGCTCGTTGAGCTTGCCCATTCCAAGGGCATGTCCATCGAGGCCGAGGTCGGCGGCATCGGCGGCACCGAGGACGGCGTGACCTCCAACGGCGAGCTCGCTGACCCCGCTGAGTGCAAGCAGATTGCTGACCTGGGCGTCGACTTCCTCGCCTGCGGCATCGGCAACATCCACGGCGTGTATCCCGCCGACTGGGCCGGTCTTTCCTTCGAGCGTCTGAGCGAGATCAAGGCTCAGACCGGCGACCTGCCCCTCGTTCTGCACGGTGGTACCGGCATCCCCGAGGATCAGATCAAGAAGGCCATCTCCCTGGGCATCTCCAAGATCAACGTCAACACCGACCTGCAGCTTGTCTTCGCTGCCGCCACGCGTGAGTACGTTGAGGCTGGCAAGGATCAGCAGGGCAAGGGCTATGACCCCCGCAAGCTCCTGAAGCCCGGTCGCGAGGCCATCGTTGCCCGCACCAAGGAGCTCATGGAGGAGTTTGGCTCCGTCAACAAGGCGTAAGTAGCGGTTTAACTTCCCGCCGGAGGCCCCGTTTCCCCTACGCTGTTTCCCTCGCGCTCACCTGGCTTCGCCAGAAGTCGCGCGATGGAATCAGCTCCGGGGAAACGGGGCCTCCTTCGTTAACTCGCTACGGGGTTACTGGGCTGAATTATTTATTTGACTACCGTTCAGCGGTGTTGATGGCTCCCTTGTTGGGGCTTTCTTTTTATGTCGGTACAATGGTCTCGGGTTGTCGTTCTGCGTGGGAGTGGTTATGGCTGTCGTTAATGTTTTGCCTGCCGATGGAAAGGTTGTTGCCGAGGGCCCCGTTGGTTGCTCTGTTGATGTTTGTTGCGATGATTTTCGTCATCTCGACATTGGATTGCCACCTGAGATCCTTCGTCTCAAGGACGCCGGGTACCTGGCGCAGGCTGTTGCGGCTTGCGACCGTCTTTTGGAACAGAGCCCTGATCCCTCGTTGGCAGCTTGCGTTCGTGCCGAGCGGTATCGCATGATCGAGACGTCGTTTCATTTTTCGGTGTCGCGCGATCAGGCTATTGCGATGATCCGCGAGGAGTGGCCGGAGTTTACCGAAGATCAGTTTGACGACCTGATCGATCGCAAGCGCATCGACTGGCGCTTTATCGATGGTGAACTGTTCGTTCTCGACAACTTCCTTGATTCTTTGCGTGTGTATCCCAAGGAGGTTCCGGGCCTGCGTCCCGATTCTACGGATGGAACTGCGCTGCGCAACCAGATGCTTAAGAAGATGGAATCACAGGGCGGGCTGTCGCGTGCCATTACGCTTAAAGCATCCGTGTCTGTTCCCGGTGCTCTGGAGGGGGAGGCCGTTCGCGCGTGGCTTCCCGTTGCCGCAGCCTGCCGCCAGCAGTCTCATATCGAGATTCTCGATATGACGCCGGAGGGGGTCCTTGCTCCCGCGAACGCTTTGGCGCGTACCGCCTCGTGGGTTTCCTCGGCTGATCGATCGTTCTCAGTGACCTATCGTTATCTGATTGATGCCGCTTATTGCGATATCTACGGGGGAGCGCTTCCGGCGCATCCGTGTATGGACGCGCCGCTGCCCAAGGATATTTCCGAGGACCGACCGCATATTGCATTCACGCCGTATCTGCAGCAGCTGACCGAACATGTTATCGATGGTCTCGAGGATCAGCTCGACCGCGCTCGGGCTATCTATGATTATTTGACGCATCATATCGACTATCGATACCAGCCACCGTATCTGCTTCTGGGCTCTATCGCCGATGACTGCGCGCATTCGCTTCGCGGTGATTGCGGTGTTATGGCGCTCACGTTTATCACCATGTGCCGCATCGCCGGCGTGCCCGCACGTTGGCAGAGCGGCCTGTACGTTGCGCCCGACTCGGTGGGCTCGCATGACTGGGCGGAGTTCTATACACCGCAGACGGGTTGGCTTAACGCCGATGTCTCGTTTGGATCCTCGGCACGCAGGATGGGGGAGGAATGGCGCCGCCGCCACTACTTTGGCAACCTCGATCCATGGCGCATGGTGGCAAACTGTCGGTTCCAGGCAGAGTTTGAACCCGTCTTTGACGGTATGCGTGAGGACCCCTACGATAACCAGATGGGCGAGGCCTCGGTCGACGGTCGCGGATGCCGCCAGCGCGAGATGCTCCGCACGGTCGAACTCATCGAAATGCTCGAAGTTCCATTTTCGGACTAATCTACGGAAAGCTGTGATAAACTAACTCACGCAACACGTGCCCGAGTGGCGGAATTGGCAGACGCAGTGGACTCAAAATCCACCGTTGGCAACAACGTGCGAGTTCGAGTCTCGCCTCGGGCACCATACATGCAAAAGAGCGTTCAAGGGGGTTAAGGCCCCCTTTTTCGTGTACGTAATGTGATAACGAGCGGTACGTGTTATTATCGCCAAGGCGTTGTTTCCGCAATGCCCTAAAGAGGAACCCGAGGGTTCCCACCTTTTGGCGCCAATGAGCAGCTGACTGGTCATACAACTTAGATTCTCTTCCTCATATCGAGGATGTCTATGTGTACGACCTGGTTGCAAAAAAGCGCCGGGTTATTTTTTTATGAATGGAGGTAGGGAAAATAGCTAAGTCTGATGACACCCGCATCAACGACGAGATCACTGCATCTTCGTGCCGTTTGATTGGCGTCGATGGCTCTCAGCTCGGCCTGTTCGCCATCCGCGATGCCCAGCGCGTCGCCGACGATCAGGGTCTCGACCTTGTCGAGATCGCTCCCAACGCGGAGCCGCCGGTCTGCAAGGTCATGGACTACGGTAAGTTCAAGTACCAGCAGGCCATGAAGGTCAAGGCTGCTCGTAAGAACCAGTCCAAGGTCGAGGTTAAGGAAATGAAGTTCCGACCCAAGATCGACGTTGGCGACTACGAGACCAAGAAGGGCCACGTTCTGCGTTTCCTCAAGAAGGGCGCACGCGTTAAGATCACCATCATGTTCCGCGGCCGTGAGATGGCTCACCCGGAGCAGGGTCTTAACGTTCTCGAGCGTCTCGCCGAGGATCTTAAGCCTTACGCTACGGTCGAGTCCAAGCCTAAGATGGAAGGCCGTAACATGCTTATGCTGCTCGCCCCAATTAAGGGCGCCTTTGATGAGGATAAAGCGGCAAGTGATACTAAGTAACTAGTGTTCTGTAACCGATTAAGGAGTATTTCATGCCTAAGATGAAGTCCCACAGCGGCACCAAGAAGCGTTTCCGCAAGACTGGTACCGGCAAGCTTATGCGCGCCAAGGCTTTCAAGAGCCACATCCTGAGCAAGAAGTCCACCAAGCGTAAGCGTGGCTTCCGTCAGGAGACCGAGATCGCCGCTGCCGACCGCAAGGTCATCAAGTCGCGTCTCGCCTAAGTTAGCGTTCCCGTTTTTCGTTTAACCGTCTAGGAGTTGATAGAACATGGCACGTATTAAGCGCGCTGTTGCCGCCAAGAAGAAGCGCCGTACCGTTATGCACCGTGCGAAGGGTTACTACGGTGCCGCTTCGCGTACTTACAAGCATGCTAAAGAGCAGGTCCAGCACTCTCTGCAGTATCAGTACCGTGACCGCCGCAATAAGAAGCGCGAGATTCGCTCTCTCTGGATCACCCGTATCAACGCTGCTGCTCGCCTGAACGACATCTCTTACTCTCAGTTCATGCACGGCCTGAAGGTCGCCGGTATCGAGCTCGACCGCAAGGTCCTGGCTCAGATGGCTTACGAGGACATCGAGTCTTTCAACGAGCTGGCTACCATCGCCAAGAAGGCTCTCGAGGCCTAATTGATTCTCTTGAATCGCTAGGGGAGTGTCGCGCTGTGCGCGGCGCTCCCTCTTTTTATCTAAGGCGCTGGTTTATATAGCAAAAGCGCGGGTAGATAGACACTTACAGGTGACCGATCTTTATATATCTCTTAACCGAAGGGTCATCATCTGATACGTGCAGTATTTCTGCACCAGCCTTTCTATTACTTATATAGGAAGCGATATATTGTGTAGGACTTGTGAAGAGTGGAATTGACGTCCCACATCGCTTCGCGGTCTGGCAATATATCTCCTTGCCGCGCGGCCCGGTCGGACCGGATGAGACGCGCAGGCGTGCACCTTGAGAACCGGATACTGCGAGGATGGACACACCAGATGTGTCGCATCCGGGCAGACATCGAACCATTTGAAATGGTCTGACTT
>NZ_JBQKEH010000020.1:0-38480 GCF_052121415.1 Collinsella sp. LCP19S3_D5 | reverse complement strand
TCGAAGAGCTCGACGGCCCGCCTCCTGGACTCCAGGTCGTGCTTCACCCTGAGGTCTATACTCATGGAAAACCTCCCATTTCCCGATGTCCAAGAAATGGGAGGCAGTTCACTGTCCCTTTGTGGTGGTTTGGGGTCGCGCTACTGACCAAGCATCTCTTGGAGCTTGGCTGCCACGGCGTGGCCCAGGCTCTCGTGGCTTTCGGGCATCATGTGCAGATAATCGATATCGCCCGGCTCGGCAAAATCAGCGGCATTCAAAAAGTCGCAGCCAAACTGCTCAGCGACATACGCATAGTATTCGGCAAAATGCTCCGAGGCCTCGACGGAGCGCTCGTCAAAGTCGGTCATGTACACATCGGCGATCTGCGGTTTAATCTTGATAGGCGCCATCAGCAGAATACGCGGGCAGGGCGCGGCTTCGGTCCAGGGAAACGCGCGGACGGTGCGAATCAGCGCCATGGCACCGTCAGCGATATCGGCAGCCCCCACGCTAAAGACCGTCTTGCAGTCGTTGGTGCCCAGCATAATCACGATCGCATCCAGCGGCTTATGAGCCTCGAGCAGCATCGGCAACGCGCGGATGCCGTTGAGATTAGTGTCCAGATGGCACATGTCGTCGCGTACCGTCGTGCGGCCGTTGAGGCCTTCCTCAATCACGTGCCAGCCCTCGCCCAGGTCGCGCTGGGCCACGCCGCACCAGCGCACATCGTGCGCATAGCGTACCGCGGTGCCGTCGCGCATGCCCGCCGGATCATAGCCGTAGGTATTGCTGTCGCCAAAGCATAGAACGTTTTTCATCGTAAGCCCTTCCTCTAGTAAAAAGAAAAAGTCGGCGGGAGCAGTCTCTCCCGCCGGATCGACCTATCTGTCAGCACATACCGATTACAGGTACTTGCGCCAATCGTCATCGTCTTCATCGTCCTCGGCGGCAGCCTGGGCCTGCTCGGCGGCGCGGACAGCCGCAGCGCGAGCGGCAACCTGGGCATAGGACTCCTCGTTGCGCTCGGGGAAGTTTGCCAGCACGTGCTCGAACTTGGCAAAATCTTCGTCCCAGCGCGTAGAGGGCACGGCAAAAAAGACCTGCTTGACCTTAAAGTCGCCCGATGCGAGCTCCTTGCGGAAGAGCTCGGCCACGGCCTCGGCGCCAAAGCCGTTGTTGTCGCAGCCCCAAGCGCCCAGCACGAGCTTCTCGCGACCCAGCTCGTCGCAGATGGCAAGCACAAAGCGGATGCGATCGCGCAGGGCGTCCAGCAGGGCATCGTCACCCACGCGATACTCCTGGCGAGCGCGCTTGGCGTTGGGCGCGGCGGCCACGATCACGTCGGCATACGCATGCACGTGGTTGCGGTCGAAGCGCACCGCGGGCACCACCAGCGCACGGTTGCGGTAAAGCTCGCAGTTGATGTTGCGGCGACGGTTCTCGCCGTACCATTTGCGCTGCTTATCGAGAACGTTGTACAGATACGAATCGGCACAGAGCGTGGCCTCCTGACCCAGATAACCCTGGATGTAGCCGCCGCCCGGGTTGGTGAACGAGGCAAAGGCGAGCACGGCCATGTCGCAGAACTGCGCGTAGCCTCGGCCGTTATCCAGAATGGCCTGCGTGGCAGAGGCGTCGAGCACGGTGACCTCGGGCAGGACCGGAGCGGGCTCCTCGGCAGCAGGCGCGGGCTCGGTCTCCGTGGCTTCCTCTGCGGGCACAGGCTCGGCCACGACCTCGGTCTCGGCAGGCACAACCTCGGCGGCCTCAGACTCATCGGCAACCTGCTCTTCGGCAGCAGCCACCTGGGCCTTAGCCTTCATCGCCGCGACAAATCCGGCAGGCATGCCCTCGAACTCGCGCACGCCGGCAAGCGAGCGCTCGATATCCTTTGCGCACGCTTCGGACACAGTCGCCACGTGACGCTCGGCGGCCTTGGCACGGGCCTCGCGCTTGGGATTGGGCTGTCCCGCGCGGTTGGGCCTACGGTTACGGTTCCTGTTGTCGACGTCTGCCATAAGTGGTCACCTTTCTCGGTCGCTGCCGCTATCGGCTTTTCCCATCCATGATACCCCGCCGCGTACAAAAAAGGCGGCCCCGAAGGACCGCCTTTCGCATTGATTTGCGCGCGGCAAGCACCGCTGCAATCTGGCACTAGTCGCGACGACCAAGGATGTTCAGGATGCGCAGGAACACGTTGATAATGTCCACGAACAGGTTGGACGCCATGAGCACGGCGTTGGGCAGCGTGGGCGGCACCGTCGTGGCCACATAGGTGTCGTAGCCAATAAAGCCGGCGAACACCACAATCACGATCAGGTCGGTGATGGTCTGCGAGACGCCCATGAACATCAGCACGATCTCGACCAGAATCGTGGCAAGCAGAATGCCAAAACCAATGCCATACACACGCTGGAAGAATTTGGGGAAGGTCACGCCCAGTGCGCCAAAGACAAAGGTGATGGCGGCAGTGGCGATAAAGGCGGTGTTGATGGTGGGCAGGTCGTAGTTGGCAAGGCCAAACGACGCGGTCAGACCAAAGGTGCTCGCAAAGATCGCGTAACCCGCGAGCGACAGGCCCACGGACTGCTTGCTGGCGGCGGCCGACATCATGACGATGCCGACAATGGTCAGGATAAACGAGCCAAAGACCAGCGGCAGGGCGGCGCCACTCATCATCATGCGCGCAAACGACATGGTGCCCGTAAAGTAGGCGCCAGCGCCCATAGCGCAAAAACCCAAAAAGATCAGGGCAGACATGGCAAGGTTGTACGCGCGCGGCGACATCTCCTTGGCACGGCTTGCGCCGGTCTCGATGGGGCCGTTCTGATAGCCCTGGATATCGTTCATAATTTCGTCCTTTCAAAAAGCGCCGCGACAGCGCCGTAGGTGACAAGATTCCTGCCATTGTACCCGAATGGCGCGCGCTCTTACCCGCGGCGCTCACTCTCGAGTGTGCGGTCGAACGCCCACACCCACCACCGCATCAGATGAGCCTGCGAGCCATCCGGTCGCTCACGCGCCTGGTCTTCCAGATACAGCTCGGTCGTATGTCCGCCAAAACGAACCTTATAGGTTGCCGTACGAATGCCGTGAACCGTCAGGCCAAAACCGGTAGACGAGACAATCTCGTCAATCGTAAAGCAGCGACCGTCGACCCAGCAGACGGTAACCGGCACAACTTGTCCGCCCGCGAGGATGCGGGCCACGACGTCCACATACTGCTTGTGCACGCGCCGAGTTTTGCCATCTGTCTGTCGATATTCCATGCCCCTATTATCGAACGCATGTTTGCATATTGTAAAGCGAACAGACTGTGGTTTTGGGGTGTCGGAGCGAGCGCACGTGTCCTCACGGCGTGTTAGCAAAAAGAACACCCGCGGTCAACAGGGCTAATATTCAATTTTAGTGCCAAAAAATTCACTTCTCCCGTCAGAACTCGGTAAAGAAACCCGCAGGAGGTGATACGATTTATCATGTTTTTGTAACGTTTCTGCAAACTTCGAGAAAGCCCATATATGGACGTAACGTTCTCAGCCTTCCTCGGCCAACTTGTTTCGAACCCAGTCCTTGCCGTCACCGTGTTCCTCGCGCTCGGCGCCATCTTCGTCAACGGATGGACCGACGCGCCCAACGCCATCGCGACCTGTGTCACCACGCGTTGCATGCCCGCCCGCGCCGCCATTCTCATGAGTGCCGCGTTCAACTTTTTGGGCGTGCTCATCATGACGCACTTTAATGCCAGCGTTGCCAACACCATCTCCCATATCGTCGACTTTGGCGGAAACAGCACCATGGCGCTCGCGTGCCTCTGCGCGGCCCTGTTCTCCATCGTCGTCTACGGCGCCACGGCATCGCGTTTTGGCATCCCCACCTCGCAGAGCCACAGCCTCATCGCCGGCCTGACCGGCGCTGCCATCGCCCTCGGCGGCGCCAGCAGCGTCAATGTCCACGAGTGGATGAAGGTCATCTACGGCCTGGCGCTCTCCATCGGTCTGGGCTTTGTCATGGGCTGGGTCCTGTGCAAGCTCGTCTCGATTCTTTTCGCCGCCGCCAACAGGCGACGTGCCAACGTCTTCTTTAAATATGCTCAGATCGCGAGCGCCGCGGCCATGAGCTTTATGCACGGCGCGCAGGATGGACAAAAGTTCATCGGCGTGCTCTTTTTAGGTGTCGCCTTTGCCAACGGACAGACCGGCGTCGGCGACGCCGGCATCCCCATCTGGATCATGCTGCTGTGCTCGGCCACCATGGGCATCGGCACCAGCGTGGGCGGTGAGCGTATCATCAAGTCCGTCGGCCAGAGCATGGTTAAGCTTGAGAAGTATCAGGGCTTCTCTGCCGACCTGGCAGGAGCCGCAAACCTGCTGCTTGCCACGCTCACCGGTATCCCCGTGTCCTCCACGCACATCAAGACCTGCGCCATTATGGGCGTCGGCGCCGTCAAGCGCCTCTCGGCCATCAACTTCGGCGTGGTCAAGGACATGATGTTCACGTGGTTCTTCACCTTCCCCGCCTGTGGACTCATCAGCTTTGTCATGGCCAGGCTGTTCATGATGTTCCTCTAGTCAAACCGAACGTCCATCCGGACCGCATTACCTCGCCCACCCGTCTTCGCCCCGAAAGGATCACTCATGGCAAAGAAACCCGATTCGTTCTACTTTGACAACTACGTCGCCTGCGCCGACTTCGCCGTTCAGGCAGCCGAGCTGCTCACCAAGATTTTTGAGAACTTTGACCCCGCGCAGATCCACGACATGCTCGAGAAGATGCATGCGATTGAGCATGCAGCAGACAAGAAGCACCATGAGCTCGAAGACGCCCTGCTCACGGCCTTTATCACCCCGCTTGAGCGCGAGGACCTTAACCTAATGAGCTGCTCGCTCGATACCGTGCTCGACCGTATTGAGGGTGTCGTGCAGCGCCTCTACTTCACCAACATCCAGAGCATCCACCCCGATGCCATCGTGATCGCCCACAAGGTGACCGACGCCTGCCGCGCCATGAAGGACCTGATGGTCGAGTTGCCCAACTACCGCAAGTCCAAAACGCTGCGCGAGCTCGTCATCCAGATCAACACCATCGAGTCCGAGGCCGACGAACTCTACATCAACGCCATGCGTAACCTGCACGTCAACGGCAAGGACCCGCTCGAGGTCATCGCCTGGCGTGACGTGTACGCCTTCTTGGAGTACTGCGCCGACTGCTGCGAGAATGTGGCCGATGTCGTGGATTCGATTGTCATGAAGAACAGTTAATTGGGGGTACGTATCCCACCGGCGAAGGGCCGGCACCTGTTTGCTTTCTCACTCCGGCTGCGTAGCAGAGTCGTTCGAAAGTAAACAGGTGCCGGCCCTTCGCCTTACGTACCACCATTGGAACTTTGGCTGATAGTTTTAGCGCAATGGGGGTTTGGCTGAAGGGCCCTTTGGTACCCGCTCGGACACTTTGGCCCTTGGTGAGCGTTTGACTGATTGCTGCTTTGGGTACTCTTTGGGTTACTTTGGGTTTGTTTGATTTTTAATTGTTGGAGGGCTTGTATGTCGTATATGGATCTGGCTCGGTCTCGGTATTCTTGTCGTTTGTTTGAGGATCGTTCTGTTGAGCAGGCTGTGGTGGATACCATTGTTGAGGCTGGGCGCATTGCTCCTTCTGCTTGCAATAATCATCCAACCCGTGTGATGGTGTTGGATACGCCTGAGCTTCTGGAAAAGGCAGCTGCTTGTCAGCCTCGGTTTGCTCGTGATGGGTCCATCTTTGGCGCTCCGCTCATCTTTCTCGTTTGCAGCGTTACCAACGATGCTTGGGTGCGTCCCTATGACCAGATGAACTCCAGCGCTATCGACACCTCGATTGTTTGCGATCAGATGATGATGGAGGCCGAGGAACAGGGCCTGGGAACGTGCTGGGTATGCCATTTTAAGCCCGAGCTAGCCCGCGAGCAGTTCAACCTGCCCGAGGGCGTTTATCCCTACCACATGCTCGTCTGCGGCTATCCCGCCGACCATATCGCCGACCCCGAGCATCGCGAGGCCCGCACAATTCCCCTATCCAATTTCCTCCTCAAGTAGTTTTTTGGCCCATGCCCTAAAATCTACCTTTTACCGCTCAAACGTTCGCCGAGTTCTGCCCTATCGCACGCAGAGCTCGGCGTTTTGTTTCCCAACCCGTATACAGCTACAAAAAAGGAGCTCGCAAGCTCGAGCTCCTTCTAAGGGGCTAGATTGTAGTTTTAGCGCTAGTCCAGGTCGTCCGCGGCAAAGTTGTCAATCGGGGCGAAGGGGTCGGCCACGGGGACAACCGGATCAGCGACAGGCAGCGGCTCGGCGGCAGGCATGGTCACAGCAGGAGAAGCCGCGGAACCAACCGGCGTAGAAGCCAGCAGATCGGCCGGGAAGGAATTCTGAGCATCGTCCATAAAGTGCTGAATGAGCTTGAGATACTCGGCCTTGAACTCCTCGCGGGAAGCCTTCAGACGGTCAATCTCCTCGAGCTCGGCCTGCTTCTCGGTCAGGGCCTGACGGATGACCTCGCGGGCCTTGGCGTCGGCCTCGTTGCGGATGCGGTCAGCATTCTCGTTAGCGTCGTTGACAATCGCCTCGGCGGTCTGCTGAGCCGCAATGAGAGCGGCGGAAATCTGACGCTCCTGAGCGGAGAAATCGGGAGCGGGAGTGGCGACAGGGGCAGCCTGAGCGGCAGAATCCTGGGCCTGCGCAAGCTGAGCCTGCGTATCGGCAAGCTGCTGCTCGGTGGCGGTCAGACGGCCCTTGAGGTCCACGATCTTCGCCAGCATGGCGTCGACCTCAGAGGACAGGGTCTCCAGGAAAACGTCGACCTCGGCGGGATCGTAGCCGCGCTTGGCCTCAGAGAAGGTCTGAGCCTGAATGTCAGCAGGGGTAATAGCCATAACAAGTTCTCCTTTATCTTCGCCTTGGCGCTAAGCGCCCGACATAGGTTACTGAGCCAGTCCTATACGAGTATACCTATAAGTAGCTGCAGAATAAGCTTCTGCACCAACTGCAACGCAATAATCGCAACGACCGGTGAAAAATCGATACCGCCCATCGGCGGCATAAACCGGCGAAACAGGTTGAGCCAAGGGCCGCAAACGCTGTCGAGCACCGCCGCGATATCCTGTAGCAAACCACCCTGCTTCATGGGAATCCACGTCATAAAGCAGTAGACCACAATCAACGTGGAATAAAAATTAAACAGCGTGTTGACAAGCTGAACGATGGTGTAGATGTTGATGGGAATCTCCTCGCCTTGTCTTTACTTGAGATAGCCGTCGGCGCGAAGCTTCTTGAGATCCGAATCCTTGACCTCGCAGCCGGCGGGCAGCACCATAAACACGCGATCGCCCACTTCTTTGACCGAAGCGCCCAGGCCGCAGGCAAAGCCATAGCTAAAGTCCAGGACGCGTTTGGCGACCTCGGTGCGAACGCCCACAAAGATCAGCGCGACAGGCTGCTTGGTACGCACGCGGCGCACGACCGTCTCCACGTCGTCATAGCTCTCCGGACGAAGAACGTAGGCCGGCAACTGAGGCGTGGCGTTGATGATATTGCTCGCATAGGCAGAGGCATCGCTCGGCGTTGAAGCAGGGGCGGGCACAGCGGCCGCGCGGACCCGAGCGTTCTCGGCGTAGCTTGACGGCGTGTCATAGGCGCCGGGACGATAACCGCCCGCAGCGGCATCCTGAGAGCGCGAAGGCGGATTGTACGTCGTAGCGTGACGGGAGTCGTCGCCGATCAGTTGACCGGAACGCGTGTACACAGCAACCGACTCAGCCTCTCCGCGGCGTGTCTGCCCCAGCAGTCCATTGCTCGGTTCATCTTGCGTGTAGAAGCCCTCGCCCGAAGCACCGCTGTAGCCGTTGTTCTGATAGCCGTCGTCATAGCCGTCATCGTAACCGTAGTCATCATCCTGGCCATAACCCTGGTCATAACCCTGCTGGCCGCCTAGGTGCATTTTATTTTTAATTTCGTCAAGGAAACCCATGGTTGTGTCCTCTCACGGTCTAATGCAGGCGCTCTGATAATCAGCGCGCACTTCAAGCTCTTATTTTACTTCAAACTCCGGGCTAAATACTACCCTGCCCAGGCGAACAAGCGTCGAGCCTTCCTCAAGGGCAGGCTCAAAGTCCTCGCTCATGCCACAAGATAGCTCAGGCAGACACAGATCGGGGTGTGCCGTCTCCAGCTCATCCCTCAACTCACGCAGCCCGGCAAAGGTGCGGCGTGCCACATCCTTATTCCCCCGGGGCGCCATGGTCATAAGCCCCTGCACGCAAATTCCCTCAAGCTCCGCAAGCTCGCCAGCCGCGGCACGAACCTCATCGGGCGAAAAGCCGCCCTTGGACTCCTCGCCGCTTACATTGACCTCGATCAGCACATGCTGAGGACCGGCAAGCTCGCCCGCCTCAATCTTGCGGACGGCACGGCTCGAGATAGCCTGCGCCAAATGAAGCGACCCTACCGAATGAATCAGCTCGGCCGCACCCAGCACCGCATTGACCTTGTTGGTCTGAAGATTACCGATCATATCGAAGCGCACCTCGGGCAGCTCTGGATGCTCCGCCAGCCCCGCAAGCTTGCGAACAAGCTCCTGCGGACGGTTCTCGGCAAAATGACGATACCCTGCCTGGATGGCGGCAACGGTCTCATCGACGCCAACGGTCTTGGAGACGGCAATCAGACGTGCGGCATTGTGTGGACGCCCCGCGCGATCGAGTGCGGCATAAAAGCGTTCGAGAATCTGCTCGCGGCGAGCGCGCATCACGTTCAAATAATTATCCATTGCCAATCGCCTCCGCTAACAGCCATACAAGTAGTCCCATGCTAACGCAAGAGCGCGGCCCTGCATGTGCAAGGCCGCGCTCACTTAGGTATTTACAATCTTTCGACGAACGGAGCTACCCTACTCCTCGTCATCCTCGGTATCGTCCTCGTCCTCGAGGTGCTCGAGCAGGTAGCGAAGACCCTCGCTCACCTCGTTAGCGGGCACCTTGGCAACAAAGCGCGCATCGACAGCGGGCCTCATGATGACGCCCTCGCCCGAAGGTACGCGCATGCTCTCGAGCTCATCCTCGTCCGTACGGGCGATATCGCCGGCGTTCATGCGCTGGCCGGTCAAAAGGAAGGTCAGACGGCAGGCGGCATCGATGGAAATCGAGGCGATGCGATCGAGGTAGCGTGAAACCATGATGGCGCGGCGCAGATCGTCATAGTTGCTGTCGTCGTCCATAAACTCGCCCGCGTCCATGCGGTTGAAGGTACGGAAGAACTTCTCATAGGCCGCATGCACCGGCTCGTCCTCGACGGCCAAGTTGCAGATGATGGACATGTCGTTGGTGACGAGCGCGGAAAGCGACGAGCCCAGCACCTGGTATACGGCTTCGGCCTCGGCCTCAACCGTACCGACGAGCTCCTGGGGCAGCGAGATATCGGCCTTGACCATATGACGCGTGGCGCGGCAGATCTGGCGAACCTTATCGGTCATGCGCTGCAGGTTAAAGTCGACGTAGATGATTGTCTGCAGCAAACGGAAGTCGGAGGCGACCGGCGACTGCGTAGCGATCAGGTTGTAGCACACGGCCTCCAGGTTGGCGCAGCGCGCGTCAATCGAAAGCGTGCGCTTCTTGGTCTTGGTGGCGAGCTTGCGGTCGTCGGTCACATAGGCCTTCACGGCGTCGTGAAGAGCCAGGTCTACAGCCTCGTAGATGCTCAACATCTCGTGACGAGCCTCGACGAGCTGACGGGAAAACAGTTTGCGCATGGTTCACTCCAATCAGTTGGGTGCGGTCATGCCGCCCGCACAGTGAATACGCACCGGACCAGGTCCGATCGGCTTGGGACTAGTCGCACCGATCAGCCAAAGCGGCCGGTGATATAGTCTTCCGTCCGCGAATCCACCGGGCTGGTGAAGATCGCGTCGGTTTGACCATACTCGATGAGCGTGGCGGGCTCGCCGGCAACCTCCTGCAAGAAGAAGGCGGTGTAGTCGCTAATGCGAGCTGCCTGCTGCATTGAATGTGTGACGATGATGATCGTCATCTCGGGCGCCAGCTCGGCCATCAGATCCTCGACCTTGGAGACGGACGTGGGGTCGATGGCGGAGCAGGGCTCGTCCATCAGAAGGACATCGGGCTGCACCGCGAGCACACGCGCGATGCACAGACGCTGCTGCTGACCGCCCGAAAGCGCCAAACCATCCTTGTTGAGCTGATTGGATACCTCTTTCCAGAGGTTGGCGCGCTTGAGCGATTCTTCCACGATGTCATCGAGGTCGCTTTTGCTAGTCACGCCCTGCAGACGAGGGCCAAAAGCAACATTCTCGTAGATGGATTTAGGGAACGGGTTGGGCTGCTGAAAAATCATGCCCACGCGGCGGCGAAGGTCGACTGGGTCGACGCCCTCGGCATAGATATCGTTGCCGTCGAGCGTCATGGTGCCCTCGACGCGAGTGCCCTCGATAAGGTCGTTCATACGGTTGATACAGCGCAAAAACGTCGATTTGCCGCAGCCCGAAGGGCCGATAAACGAGGTAATGGCGTTTTTGGCGATGTTGAGGTCGAGCCCCGTCAGCGCATGAAAGTCACCGTACCAAAAGTTGAAATCCTTGGCCGTGATGGCCGCTTGCTCCAGCGTGGGAGCGGACTGATAGACGGACATGGGACTCCTTAACTAGCGGCGCTTGCGCGACAGATAACGCGCAAACAGGTTGAAGGCCAGAATAATCGCCATCAGCAAAAGCGCGGTGCCGTAGGCTGCGTTCATGTTGATGCCGTCATTGGCAAGCAGATAAAGGTGAACGGTCATGGGGCGACCGGAATCGAGCGGCGAAATGGGCAGGTTGATGGCCTGGCCCATGGTGTAGAGCACCACGGCGGTCTCGCCGATGGCGCGGCCGATGGCAAGTACGATGCCGGTGGCGATGCGACCAAAAGCCGAAGGAAGCACGATCTTGGAGACGACCTGCCACTTGGTGGCACCCAGGCCATATGCGCCCCAACGGATATAGCGCGGAACGGCGCGGATTGCCTCCTCGGTGGTACGCATGACAATGGGCAGCATCAGAAGTGCGAGCGCCAGGGCGGCCGAAACCATCGAAAGACCCAGGCCCATGGCCTCGACAAACAAGGCGTAGCCAAAAAGGCCCATAACAATGGAGGGCACCGAGGCCAGGGCATCGGCAGCATAGCGAATGATGTCGACAACCTTGCCCTGCTTAGCATATTCAGCCAGATAGACCGCAGCCAAGACGGCAACCGGCGTGCAGATGAGCATGGCGAGCGCCGTCACGTAGACGGTCGAGACGATAGTGGGCCAAATGCCGCCCTCGGCGTTTACGCCCTGCGGCCAGCCAAATATAAAGTCGAGTGAGATGTGCGGCAGACCGTTGATAACTACGTAGGCGATGATGGCGACCAGCACCAGCGTGGTGATATAGGCCGCGGCGCGAAACACGCCGAGCATAATCTTGTTGGACAGATCTTTGTTGATGCGGCCCTTCTTACCATGGGAAAGGGCACGCTTGATGCGTTCGCGCGACGAGGTCGTATCGACCGTCGTGTCAACGGAATCGGACATAGCCTACCCCCTCTTCTTCTTGGAGATCAGACGGACGATGCCCACCAATGCGGCGGAAATGATAAACAGGACCACGCCCATGCCAAACAGAGCCGAGCGGTGCAGGCCCGAGGAATAGCTCATGTCGAGCGCGATCTGGCTCGTGAGCGTCGAGATGGGGCTCGAGATGCTGTCCGGGATGACCGGAGCGTTGCCAACGACCATGAGCACGGCCATGGTCTCACCGATGGCACGACCCATGCCCAAGACAATCGCATCGACGATGCCCAACTTGGCTGCAGGCAGCACGACCTTGTAGATGGTCTGCCACTTGGTGGCACCCATGGCATAGGATGCCTCGCGAATGCCCATGGGAATGGAATTGAGGGCATCGATGGTGAGCGTGGTGATGGTGGGAACGATCATGATGGCGAGCACGAGCCACGCTGTCAGCGCACCAAAGCCAAGACCACCGGTCAGCTGCGCGATAAACGGACGGATGATGACCATGCCAAAGAAACCGTAGATGATGGAGGGGATACCCGCCAGCAGGTCGACGGCGGGGCTGATGAGACTGCGCACGCGCTTGCCGGCGATCTCGACCAGATACACGGCCGTGCCCACACCCAGGGGCACACCCATGGCGAGCGCACCGACCGTCACCAGACCAGAGCCCGCCAGCAGCGACATGATGCCGTAATGGCCCTCGGAGGGCGCCCACGTAAAGCTAAAGAAGTCCGCCAGACCGATGTCGGTAAAGACGGGCAACGCCGAGTACGTGGTAAAGACAAAAATCAGGATGACGGTGACGACCGCCAAGAACGCGCAAGCAAAGAAGATCCACTGCAGCGCCTTCTCTTTGAGATAGGTGCTGCGCGACACCAACGCCAACTCACGCTTTTTGGGCGCCTGAGCCTCTCGCTCAATCTGGGGGGTTTCCTGTGCTTCCATGCTACTCACTCCCCTTTCCGTCGTTGGTGACGGGAATAAAGCCCGCCTCGCGAATCTGCTTGTCCATCTTCTCCGACGTCACATAGTCAATGTAGTCCTGTGCACGCTGCGAAGGCGTACCCTTCACAAAGAAGTAAAGGTCGCGCGAGATGGGGTAGCCGCCACTTGCGACCGTCTTCTCGGATGCCTCGACATGGTTGACCGAAACAGCCTTAACCGAAGTCTTAGCGTTGAGGCTCTCGACAAAACCCAGCGAGATGTAGCCAATGGCACCACGCGAACGGGACACGACATCGCGTACCTGGCCCGTGCCCGAAAGAACGGCAGAGCGACGATCGAACGGCGTGCCGTCCATCACGATGGTACGGAAGGCCTCGCGCGTACCGGACGCCTCATCGCGGTTAATAACCTGAATCTTCAGGTCCTCTCCGCCGACTTCCTTCCAGTTGGTAATCTTACCGGCGTATATGTCGCGAAGCTGCTCGGTCGAGAGGTTGTCGACCGGATTATCGTCGTTCACGATGACTGCGATGCCGTCGTGCGCGATTACAATCGGGGTCAGGCCCAGATCCTGCTCGTCGGCATTGAGGCCACGAGACGAGCTGGCGATGTCAGCCGTGCCGTTGCTGACGGCCTCGATACCGGCAGAAGAGCCAAGGCCAGAGACGAGCACGTCGGTGCCGGTCTCCTCCTTAAAGCCCTCGGCCGCAATCTCGGCAATGGGAAGGCAGGTGGTCGAGCCGGCCACGGTGATAGAAGACGTGGAAGATCCCGAGGAGCAGGCACACAGCGTAAGCGTGAGCACTGCCGCGCTTAGGACCGATGCGATCTTTCTCATAGCATCACGCCGATCGCAGCATGGCGCCCACAGGTGCCGCCCTCGTTGCGGTAGGAATAAAAGCGGTCGTTCTGACGAACGGTGGAGAGCTTGGTGTCCACAATGCCGTTCGCTTCGACGCCGGCGTCCATCAGCGCCTCGCGAATGGCGGCGGAAAGATCGAGCATACGAGAAGCGGCAGCATCGATGCACGCGAACTCGGAGGCAAAGCGGTCCATAAGTTCTTGGGACACCTCGTACTCGTCACCCAGGATATGGGGCCCAATATAGGCAGAGATGTCGTCTGGCTTGCAGCCAGCCGCCTCGCAGAGCGCTTGGCACGCCTTGGCGGAAATGCGCGCAATCGTGCCCTTCCAGCCAGAATGCACCACGGCAAAGCCGCCGGGAGCCACCAGCACAACGGGAACACAATCGGCAAAGCAAAGCATCACGGGCACCTCATGCGCCGTGCAGACGAGGGCATCGCAGCCCTCGGCAATCTGCTCGCGAATGTTCTCGAGATCATCGGCGCCGTTCGAGGTCACCGTCACGACATTGTCACCGTGTACCTGATTGGGGACAAGCAGGTTGTGCTCGCACTCGGCAATACCCATGGCCTCGAGTACGCGGCGACGATTTTCTTGAACGGCAAAGGGGTCATCGCCAACATGCGAGCCCAGATTGAGTGAGGAGTACGCATCTTCGGAAACACCGCCAGTGCGTTCGGTGAAGGCAAAGCGGACATCGTGCGTCGCGCCCTCTACCAACGTAACTCCATCATGGTCGACACGCGAAACGTTGTCCGCACGTGCTGCCATACTAAAGCCTCCTAATAACACGAGTATCGCGGCCAAGCCGCAGCAGTCCGTGCCATACGGCTGCCATACTTCTACAAAAGGATACCCGCAGCGGTAGGAACCAAACGTAAGGGGAACGTAAAGAGATTGGAGACTTTCGTTTACAAACGAGAAACAAAACGGGGTGCATCCAAATGGACACACCCCGTGCAGGTTGTTGAGAAAAACGAACTAGAAACTACCACGCTTAAGGAAGTCGGGAAGCTCAAACTGGTCGTTACCAAAATTGGGAAGCTCCGTACCGCCGACATTGCGGGTCGGGGCAGACTGAGCCGAGCTTGCAGCGGGAGCGGTACGCTGAGGCTCGACAACGGAAGCCTTGCTCTGGGACTGCTGGGCAGCGAAGAGCTCGTCCTGACGGTTGACATTAGAGTCGGAGAAGCCCGTAGCGATAACGGTGATGCGCACCTGATCGCCCAGGGACTCGTCGACAACGGTACCGAAGATGATGTTGGCCTCGGGATCGACGGCGTTGGCGACAACGTCGGCAGCGTCGCTAATCTCCTGGATGCCCAGATCCTTGGATCCGGCGATGGAGAGCAGGACGCGCGTAGCACCATCGATAGAGCTCTCGAGCAGCGGGCTGGAAATAGCCTGCTGGGCGGCGTCGACGGCACGGGTGTCCCCAGAAGAAGTACCGATACCCATCATGGCGGTGCCGGCCTGCTTCATGATGGTCTTAACATCAGCGAAGTCCAGGTTGATGATGCCCGGGACGGTGATGAGGTCGGTGATGCCCTGGGTGCCCTGGGAAAGGACGCCATCGGCAATAGCGAAGGCCTCGAGCATGGTGGTCTTCTTCTCGGCGATGTCGAGCAGTTTGTCGTTAGGGATAACGATCATGGTGTCGACGCAATCGGAAAGGGTCTTAATGCCCTCTTCGGCGCTCTTCTTACGCTTGCGGCCCTCGAAGGTGAAGGGCTTGGTCACGACGGCGACGGTCAGCGCACCGACCTCGTTCATCGCGATATCGGCAACGATGGGAGCGGCGCCGGTGCCGGTGCCACCGCCCTCACCGCAGGTGATGAACACCATGTCGGCGCCAGCGAGCGCCTCGGCAATGTCATCGCGGGACTCATCGGCAGCCTTGCGACCAACCTCGGGGTTGGCGCCAGCGCCCAGGCCGCGGGTAAGGTCGGTACCGATGTGGACCTTGATATCGGCATCAGAGATCGCGAGCGCCTGAGCATCGGTGTTGATGGCAACAAACTCGACGCCACGAATGCCCTCTTCGATCATTCGATTGACCGCGTTGGTACCGCCGCCGCCGACGCCGACCACCTTAATGACGGCAAGGTAGTTGTTGATCTCTGTCTCGTGCATGTCGGTCCTCCGAACAAAGGTTATAGCCATAGCATGGGTTGACCCCTGCGCACATTAACCTTCAGGTTGAAAGTAAATGCAAAGGTAAACCGCATTATGTTTGCACATTATGAACGTATCAGTCAAATAATTGACCGTGAAAACCAAACAAACCAGATAAACGGCGTGGTATGGCCCCTCAACAAAGCCACGCACCGACGCTAAGCGGTCGGTGCGTTTCTAAACGTATAGTTGCCGGGAGACCGAACGTTAATGTAGGTTACGCCCTCTACCTGCGACAGAAGCTTGGTCACGACGCGTTCCTTCTTGGCGATATCATCAGAATCGCCCAGCGAGACCTCAACGCCATTATCAAGATTCGCCGAGATGGCCTCGACCGAAGGTATAGAAATATCCTTGATCTGCGCCAAGAATTCGCCGGAAAAACCGCGCACGTAATCCAGGCCCGCTTTAACGGCCTTGGAAGAAACGGCCTGCCCCGAGACCGGCTCGACATCAGCCGAGACATCGGTAAGCAGCACGGCCCCGTAGTGCCTGGCCAGCGCCAACGCAGCATCGATACCGCTCAATGTGTTGGCGCCCTCACCCGAAGTGACGACATTTCCCTGGTCGTCCACCTCCACAGAGGTCGAAAGCGGTGCGATCCAGGTGTCATCGTCGCCGATGGCCCAGGCAAGATCGTCGGAACTTATATAAGCGATCGCGGTGACCTTGCGCTCCGTCGGCGTAATGACGAGCGTGTGGGGAAACTGCCGTTGAACGTCCACGCCCGAAACCCACGGGTTCTGCTTGAGATCTTCGGTAATCTGGTCGGGATTTACGTTGAAGAGCGATGTGTTCTCGGGCAGACTGATCAGCTGCATGGCATCGTGCTTGGTCACATGCTCGCTGCCCTCGATCTGAATATCGGTAGCGGCAAACAGGCCGGAATTGATAACGACGATGGCAACGACGGCAAGCACGGCCACAGCCGCCAAGATTCCGCCCACGATTTTGCCCTTGCCCTTAACGGCAGAGGCGGCCTCGGACGTCTTACTCGCCATGGCGCCAAGCGACGACAGCGGATTGATACCCTTATTGGTCGCAGGTGCCTTAGAGGCGGGCACCGACGTCAACGAGCGCGGCTTGGCAGCGCCCAACGTACGACCGGGATGCGTCGCTTTAGCCCCCAGCGAGGGCGTGGGCGTCACTATGGGGCGAGAGGGCTTGGCACCCATCGCCGACTTAGACGTCACCGAGGGGCGCGGAGCCGGGTGAACCGTCTTTTTTGCGGCAGGGCGTCCACCAAGTTGCGAGCCGACGACCGGACGTTTGGCGGACCGTACGGATCCAGCGGGCTTGGAGGACACAGGGGGCTTGCGTTGAGGCTGGACGGGTGCGCCGGAACGCCCTCCGGCGCGGCGGAAGGTAGGTTTCGATGCTCTAGAAGCCGAGGAATTTGACTTCCGGTCTGAGCTCGATGCCATACGCCTCCCTCACCTTTCCGTGCACATGCCTGATAACCGCGGCCACGTCATCGGCCGAGGCGGTACCGTTATTAACGATAAAATTAGCGTGTACGGGCGAAACTTCCGCACCGCCAACCGAAAAACCCTTTAATCCACAATCCTCAATCAGCTTGCCAACGCTCGCGTCGGGTGGATTGCGAAAGACCGACCCGCAAGAAGCGCGACCCATGGGCTGCGTGCGTTTGCGCCTCGTCAGGTACCGCTCCATACGCTCGCGAATGTCGGCCTTAGGCGCAGGCTTGAGCTTAAGCACGCACTCGAGAATAATCTCGTTACGCGGCAGGCTGCACTCACGGTAGCCCCAGGCAATCTCGGACCCCGCATAATGCTTAATGCCGGATGCCGGGTCAAACGTGACCACATCCTCGACAAGCGAACCTATCCACTCGGTCCGCGTACCGGCGTTCATAGATACGGCGCCGCCGACCGAGCCGGGGATGCCAACCGCAAACTCAAGGCCCGAAAGCCCGCGCGACAGGGCATCGTTGACCAAACGTGCGAACATAACGCCCGCGCCAACGGTCAGCGTGCAACCGTCCTCGGCAACAACGGTGCGCTGAAACTCACGCCCCAGCGAAATGACGGCGCCGCGATAGCCCGCATCGGCAACGAGCAGATTAGATCCCTTGCCGATAATGACCCACGGCACCTGCTCACGGTCGAGTACTGCCACGGCACGACGAAGGGCATGATAGCTATGGCACGTCACGAAGAGGTCGGCCTTGCCGCCGATACGATAACTCGTATGACGCGCAAGGCGTTCATCCTCGACTACATCCGTGTCGATCATGCCCGAAAGCGCCATGACGGCGTTAAACAGACCCATAGGGGCTAAGCGTCTTTCTTGGCAGTCAGATACTCGATGAACTCAGGGCCAACGGTCGTAACGTCGCCGGCGCCCATAGTAAGCAGCAGATCGCCCTCACCTACCATCTTCTCGAGCTCACGATTGAGCTCGAGACGGCTGGAGCAGTACACGACCTCCTTGCCAGGGTGCTTGGCGCGCACGGTATCAGCGAGCATCTTGGAGGTAACGCCCGGAATCGGCATCTCGCCGGCAGAGAACACATCGATGAGCAGCAGCTTATCGGCATTGGCGAAGGCATCGGCAAAATCATCGCACAGCGCCTGCAAACGCGAATAGCGGTGCGGCTGGAACACGACGTCAACATGCTTATAGCCCAGCGACGAGGCGGCGGCAAGCGTCGCCTTGATCTCGGTGGGGTGATGGCCGTAGTCATCGACCACGGTGATGCCGTCAATATCGCCCACATGGGTAAAGCGGCGGCGGACGCCCTCAAAGCTCGAAAGCGCCTCGGCTGCGGCATCGACGTCGAGACCCAGGACATGGGCAACGGTTAGCACTGCCGTGGCGTTGAGCATGTTGTGGCGACCGGGGTTGCTCTTGATCTCGACAGCATGCTCGGTCCCATCCTCAAAGCGAACGATAAAGTCGCTCTGAATGCCCTTGACATCCGGATGCACGCAGACGACGTCGTTGGTTTCGGCAAAGCCATAGGAAAGCACGTGGCGGCCCGTCGACTTGGCGAGTTCGACCAGATGCGGGTCCTCACCGCAAACGATGACGGTACCGCTCTCTCCAACCAGGCCCATAAACTTGGCAAAGGTGGCCTCGATCTCCTCGATGCCCGAGTAGTGGTCGAGATGGTCGGCCTCGACGTTGGTCACGATGACTACGTTGGGGTTCAGGAACAGGAACGAGCTGTCGGACTCATCGGCCTCGGCGACAAAGTAGTCACCCGAGCCGTTCTTTCCGTTGGTATCGTAACCCTCGACGATACCGCCGATCAAAAAGCTGGGATCCAGACCCATGCGGTCGAGCATAGTGGCACACATCGAGGACGTCGTGGTCTTGCCGTGCGTACCGGCAACAGCGATGGTGGTGTAGCCGTGGCCCAGAGCCGAGAGCATCTTGGCGCGGGGCCACACAGGAATACCGAGCTCGCGAGCACGCACAAGCTCGGGGTTGGACTCGGGAATAGCGGTAGAGACCACGACCACGTCGGGCTTGACCTCATCGATCGTGGCGGCCTCGTGGCCCACGTGAACCTTCACGCCAGCACGGGTAAGCTGACGAATGTAGCGCGAGGTCTTAAGGTCGGAACCGGTAACGGCATAGCCACGCTCGTGCAAAACGAGAGCGATGCCGCTCATGCCGGCGCCACCGATACCGATAAAGTGGGCGCTCTTGAACTCGGGCGCGGAGGTTGCAGTCTGGGAATCAGCCATGTGCTCGTGTACTCCTTGCGTAAACACTGCCTGTAACCCGTTAACTGTACCGCACCTACCGCATCCGCGCGAGCGCAAGCTCGATATCCCGTCTAACTAACGCAAACCCTCTACCGCATCGGCCAAAAGTGCGGCGGCGCGGTCCTGAGCCAACCCGCGCGCCGCCTGACGCATGGCATCGCGCGCTGCAGCGTCATCGACCAGATGCAGCAGCTCCTCGGCAAACGCCGGAGCATCGATATCGGCATCGGCACAAAGCACGCCGGCACCGGCATCGACCAGATAACGCGCATTGGTCGTCTGGTGGTCGGCCGTGGCATGCGGATACGGCACGAGCACCGAAGGCACGGCGAGGGCGGCAATCTCGGCCACGCTCGAGGCGCCGGAGCGCGAGAGCACCAGGTCAGCTGCAGCTAGCATGTCGCCCATGTTGTCAATGTAGGGCTGGACGCGATAGCGCTTCATCTCATCGGACGTCAGCGCCAAAGCACGCTCGGTGTCCTCAAAGCCGTCGGCACCCGTCGAATGCAAAATGTAGAAATTCTCGCGGGTCAGCAGCTCACTCTTGAGCGAGGCTACGCGCTCGTTGAGATGCTGAGCACCGAGCGAACCACCAAAGACGAGCAGCAGCACAGCGTCCTCGGGCACGCCAAGTGCCTCGCGGCCGCGGGAGCGATCGCCCTCAATGACCGAGCGGCGCACCGGATTACCGGTCATGAGCACATGCTCGGGGTCGCCCGCGCGCTCAAAGACAGAGCGCGCAGCCGGCACCGAGATACACACGCGGGCGGCATGGGAGCTCATCATCTTATTGGCCAGGCCCGGAACAGAGTTCTGCTCGTGCAGCAGATACGGAACGCCCGCATCCTTGCACCAGCCCAGCAGCGGGACCTCGACGTAGGCACCAAAACCGATAGCCGCATCGGGCTTGCCAACCTTTGAGAAATGGCTGGCGAGCGAGCGCTTGGCCTTATTGACGCGCCACAGCGAGCTCAGCGCGGTCCAAGGACGGGAGCGGTCGAAGCCCGTGACCGTGATAGGTACAAAATCGAACCCGGCCTCGGGAACCAAACGACCCTCGAGCTTATGCGACTGGCCCACGAACACAACATGATGTCCGCGGTCGCGCAACTCCTCAGCCAAGGCAAGCGCAGGGTTGATATGTCCCGCCGTGCCGCCGGCTGCGATAGCAACGGTCATCTTATCGGTCATGAAAATCCCTTCGTACGCGCGGTCCCTGATCTTCGGTGCGCAGACGCGCCGATGGGTCCGAATTCAAATTGATTCGATTATATCCGCCACCCGAGCTTCGGGGGTTCGGGCGTTGGGGACGCCCCTGCGGAGCCGTTCGCGGGCGCGGACGAGCCGCCGGCTCGGACGCAGAGCCATCCAAGACGGTAAAACCGTTGCGCGAAGGGCGATCGCCGCGCACATGGGGCACGCCGGCGGTGCTCTCGTCCATAACGGCAAAGCTCTCGCGGCGACGATCGTACTCATCACGACGGGCGCTCTCGTGCGAGACGCGCAAGATCAGCCCCGCAAGCATAAGCGATACGATAATCGACGAACCGCCGTAGCTGATAAACGGCAGCGGCTTACCCGTCATGGGAAACACGTTGAGGATGCCCAGCGCATTGATCAAAAACTGTACCGCGAGAATGACTGCGGAACCCGATGCCATGAGCGCTCCGCGACGGTCCGCAGCCTGCTCGGCAATGCGAAACGCTGAGTAAATCAGCATCGCAAAGACCAAGAAGAGTAGCACGGTCCCGACAAAACCGACCTCCTCGCCGATAATGGCCAGAATATAGTCGTTGTGTGCCTCGGGCAGATACGAGTACTTCATGGTGGAGTTACCGATGCCACGGCCGAACAAGCCGCCCGAAGCAAACGCCATGATGGCAAGCGTTGCCTGATAGCCATCGCCATACTCGTCGGCCCAAGGGTTCAGGGCAACCTGAACACGCACCATGCGGTACGGCTCTGCAACAAGCGCAAACACACTCACGACAATGACGAGAATGATCACGCCGATGATAAACTTGGGGTCTAGGCCCGCAAATAACGCCATACACATGAGGGTCAGCGAGATGATCAAGACGGTGCCATAATCGGGCTGGATAAAGATCAAAAAGAGCGAAATGCCCAAGTAGACGACCATCTTGCGAAGGAACTCGTTGATGTTGCCACCGGGCGAAAAGAAACGGTCGAGTATGATGGCCGAATACGCGATGGCAAACGGTTTTAAAAACTCAGACGGCTGGAACTGAATACCGGCGATGTTGAGCCAGCGCGTGGCGCCACGGCTGCCACTGCCGACAAGAAATACCGCAAACAGCAAGAGAATCATGCCGATAAGGAAGACCCTAAGTACATCTTCCCCAAACCAGTTGTCCGGCAAGACGCGAACGATCGCAACCATGGCAAGCACGCCAACCCCGGCAAATGTAGCCTGTCGAACCAGGAAATACGTCGCCGAGCCGTTCTCGTGCAATGCCTCGACCGATGACGCCGAGTACACCATCAGCAGACCAAAGCACACTAAAGTAAACAGGCACGCCATGAATATCAAACGAGGGCGCATGATGCGGGCGGGGACGCCGGCAATATAGCGTTCGCTGAGCGTCTGCCCGCCGCGACCGGAACGCGGCGTACTGCGCTGCGAGGAAGCACGGTCCGAGTCGGGCCTCCTCATACCTTGTCGGGGGCTCTCCTCTCTCACCGGCGGCCCCTATTCCATTTGCGATTTCGCTGCGGCGGCAAGCTGGGCCACGTAGTCCTTAAACACGCGGCCGCGCTCCTCGTAGCCCGAGAACTCATCGAACGAAGAACAGGCGGGAGAAAGCAGGATCACGTCGCCTCGGCTCGACAGCGAACGGGCAACGTCGACGGCGTCGCGCAGGTCGTCAGCCTGAGCGATATCAACGTCACCATCGACATCGGCCTCGTCCATAGCGGCGGTAAAGCGCTCGCGCGCATCGCCAAAGCAGACGACCGATCGCACGTTGTCCATGACAACGCGGGCGAAGGACTCGAGTGGCGTGCCCTTATCGTGACCACCGAGCAACAAGATCACGTCGTCGTCGGGAAACGCCGTCAGGGCCTTTTCGACCGCATCGGTGTTCGTTGCCTTGGAATCGTTGACGTAGCGCACGCCATCGATCTCGCCACAGGGCTCAACGCGGTGCTCCAGCGGCTGGAATGAGGCCAGGCCGCGACACACACCGTCGACATCGGCACCGACGGCCAGGGCAGCCGTGGCAGCGCACAGGGCATTGATGACATTGTGATGTCCGGAGATTTTGAGCTCGGACGTGGCGATGAGCGGGGTCTCGACGCCCTTCAGGCGAATGACCATCTTGCCATCGCGCACAAATGCGGCGTCCTCGCCCGCAGGCTCGTCAAAGGCGACCTTGCAGATGCGACGACCCGGCGTGTAGACATACTCATCGAATTCATGGATACCGGCATCCTCGACGTCGATAACCACAAGGTCATCGTCGACCATATTCTCGAAGAGCTTAATCTTGGCGAGCGCATAGTTCTTATGGCTCTTGTGCCAGCCCAGATGGTCGGGGGTAATGTTGAGCAGCACCGCCACACGGGGGTGAAGCTCCTGGGTCGTTGCGATCTGATAGCTCGAAAGCTCAGCTACAAACCACTCGTTATGCGCGCGGTCGTCGATTTCGTTCACCGGAGGCTCACCGATATTACCGACAGCAACGCTCGCCTCGCCCGCCGCCTTAAGCAGGTAGTCGGTCAGCGACGTGGTGGTTGTCTTGCCGTTGGTGCCCGTAATGGCGATCCAATTTTGGGGAGACAGGCGGTAGGCAAACTCGGGCTCACCCATGATCTGGACAGCGTGATCGCGGCCAGCCTTAAAGAATGCCGAGAACTCCGAGATGCCCGGACACGTCACGCATACATCAAACGCGCCCTCGACCTGCTCGGTTCCGTAGACAAACGATACCCCGCGCGCCTCGAGCGAGCGCGTGGCATCATTGGGCTCGGATGTGCCGCCGCCGTACACGGTAACGGTACTCACGCGCTCGGGGTGCGCAAGCGCCCAGCGAGCGACATCTAGACCGGACTTACCCTGGCCCAAGACGAGAAGGCTAAAGGAATCTGCAAGAGGCATGAAAAACCACTATCCCAACTGGAAAAACAGGGCAAGGCCCAGAGCGCCAAAAGCGGCAGCGACAATCCAAAAACGGATGACGACCTTAGTCTCGGCCCATCCCTTCTTCTCGAAATGATGATGAATGGGCGCCATAAGGAAGACGCGCTTATGCGTAAAGTGGAAGTAGACGACCTGAATCATGACCGACAGGGTCTCGACGATAAACAGGCCGCCGATGATGAGCGAGACGACCTCGGTGTTGGTCATAATGGACGTGCAGGCAAAGGCTGCACCCAAGGCAAGAGAGCCGGTATCACCCATAAAGATGCTCGCCGGATAGCAGTTAAACCAAAGGAAGCCCAGGCAAGCACCAGCACATGCGGTACAGAAGATAGACAGGTTTACGTCACCGTACAAAAACGCCATGGCAGCCATGGCAAGCATGGCAATCATGGAGGTGCCACCGGCAAGGCCGTCCAGGCCATCGGTCAGGTTCACGGCATTAGAAAGACCGGCGATCATCAGCCAGCAAAAGACGATGTAGAGCCACGGAAAGGTAAGGCCACCAATGGTGGTCGAGAAGATACCGAGGTCAATCGTCAGACCGCCGGGAAAACGAATCTCGGGGGCAACGCCGCACCAGCTGACGGCAAGCACGGTAAACGTGACGCAGATGATGGTGAGACCAATCATCTTGGCGTGGGGCGTCAGGCCGAGCGAACGACCGTGCGTGACAGAGGTCAAATCATCGATAAGGCCCAGAACGCCGGTTGCAAGCGTGGCAAGCAGCACGAGCACAAGCTCGGTGGTGAGCTTGCCCATCAAAAGGCACGTCAGCGAAACGGCTACGAGAATGACAACGCCGCCCATGGTGGGCGTGCCCTGCTTAATCAGGTGGCGTTTGGGTCCATCGGCGCGGACCTGCTGGCCGATACCCTCGACCTTAAGAAGCTTGATCCACCACGGCATGAGCAGCAGCGCAATGGCGGCGGCGATGCCAAGTCCCAAAAAGGCCTGGTATGTAGGATACGCGGGGTTCCCGAACATGGGCTAGCACACACCTTCCACAAAGCGGTCGAGCTCGACAAAGCGAGAGCCCTTGACCAGCACAACGTCATGTTTCTCAAGTGCGCCGGCCATACGGTCGAGCACCTGCTGATAATCGGAGAACACCTGGATGCGGTCCTCGTCCATGCCCATCATGCGCGCGGCTTCGGCCATACGAGCGGCCAGCTCACCGCCCACGCACGCCAGCATATCGAGCTTCTTAGCCGCGGCATAGGCGCCCACCAGCTCATGCATGCGGGGGGCCTCGTCGCCCATTTCGCCCATCTCGCCCAGAATCGCCATTCGAGAGCCGGAACACGAAAGCGAGCACAGCAGGTCAAGGCCAGCAGCCATGGATTCGGCGCTGGCGTTATACGAGTCGTCGATAATGCGGGCACCGCTCTTGGCGTGTTTGATCTCCTGACGATGACCGGTAATCGCGATACCCCTAAAGGCAGCATCGATCTGCTCGGGGGTCACACCCAAACGATAGGCAACTGCGGCGGCCTTAACGGCATTGGGAACGGACTGGACGCCGGGAATGGCGAGCATGGTGTCAACGGACTCACCCATGCCAAAGTCAAGCGTGAAGACCGGGCGGCCCTCATCATCAATGTGAATGCCGCGGGCGCAAACCTCATCAACATCCGAAACACCCGCCAGCATCACGTCGATACCCGCGGGCTCGGCAAACGTCTCACGAATGAACGGGGTGAAGTCGTCTTCGCCGCCCAAAACCAGCAACGGGAGAAGGTCGTCGGCGGCACACATGCCCCCAACAATCTCGGACTTAGCGCGGGCGATATTCTCGCGACTTCCCAGGATTCCAATATGAGAGGTGCCGATCTTGGTCACGATGGCAAGGTTGGGATTGGCGGACCGAGAAAGGCGCTCGATCTCGTGAAAATGGTTCATACCCATCTCGAGAACCAGCACCTCGGTGTCGGCAGGAGCGGCCAAAACCGTGAGCGGCATACCGATCAGATTGTTGAAATTACCCTTGGTGGCCCAAACGCGATAGCGCTTGGCAAGCACTGCCGCAAGGACATCCTTGGTCGTCGTCTTACCGATAGAGCCGGTAATGCCAACCACTAGGCAGCCAAGCTGCGTGCGATAGGCATGTGCCAGGCGCAGCAAAAATTCCTCGGGATCATCGGTGTGTAGGATGGCGCAGCCCTTACGCTGAGCCAGCGATACAAGCTCGGCGTTGGGCTCGCGCGTCATCACAACAGCGCCGGCGCCCGATTCGATGGCGCGGGAAGCAAAGTCGTTTCCGTCGACTTTTTCACCCGGAAAGGCAACAAAAATCGTGCCTTCCTCAACCTGGCGCGAGTCGATAACGCACCCACGGCATACCCGATCGGCTTCTCCCGTCACGGTTCGGGCCCCTGTTGCGGCCGCGAGGTTGTTGACGGCGATCTCTATCATTGCAGCTCCCCTGTAAACCTAATAATGCTATCGGCGTATTGTATCCCAGCGCCACGCATGCGTGGTGCAGGGCATGTGAACACCCTCCAGATTAATCGACAGCCCTTTTCAGGATTGTAACCCCCTACTTGGTGCGTGGGATACCCAACACATCGAGCGCGTTAGCCATAATGACCTGGAACGGCACGGCGGCGGCATCCGAACCGCTCGGCGTTCCGTCGAGCGTGATATAGCACAAAACCTTGGGTGCTTGCGCCGGGGCAAACCCCATAAAGGACGACATATAGCTCGCTTTGAGGTAGCCGCCTTTTTCATCGGCGCGCTCGGCCGTACCGGTCTTACCCGCCACGTCGTAACCATCGACGGCGCCCCCGACACCCGTGCCCTCGGAAACGACCGTCTGCATGCACGATGTCACCTGGGCGGCGGCATCCTCAGAAATCGCCTGCTCTCCCTCACCCCAGTCCTTCTCCTCGCCTTTGCTGGATTTATAAAAGTGCGGCGTCATCATCACGCCGTCGTTGGCAATGCCGCCCACGGCGCGCGCAATCTCGATCGGCGAGACAGACAGCGCTTGGCCAAAACTCATCGAGCCCAACGTGGCGCCGTCATACTGGTCACGCTCCTTGACAATGCCAAGGCTCTCGCCGGGAAAATCGATGCCCGAACTGTGTCCAACGCCCCATTTGTCCACGTACGCGGCAAAATCGTCCGCGCCGATCTTATGCCCGACCAATACAAAGCCAACATTGGATGAGCGGCGCATCATCTCGCGCACATCCATGGTCATGGCGTAGTCACGCTTATCGGCATCGGTGACGGTATCGTCGCCAACCTTAATGCTCGCCGGCACCTCAAACGACGTACTCGAGCGCACGACGCCCAAGTCGAAACCCGCACCTGCAACGAGCGTCTTAAAGACCGAACCGGGTTCATACGCATCGGTGACCAAGCGCAAGTTCATATCCTCGGTCTTGGCGTTCTCCAAATTGGTCGGGTCGTAGGTCGGATATGAACAGGCGGCCAGAATCTCGCCGGTAGTAGGGTCTGTCACCAAAGCCGAACCGTTCTTGGCTTTGGTCTTCTCAACCGCCTCCGCCAGAGCGTCCTCTGCTGCACGCTGGATATTGACATCCAGCGTCGTCACGATGTCAACGCCATCGATGGCGGCAACCTTTTTATAGGCGCCACCCGCAATATAGCTATCGTCCCTCGCGCGCTCTCGTACCAGCGTGCCGTTTGTTCCGGTCAGCAATTTGTCATATTGCTTTTCAAGGCCCGTTAGGCCCACGTTGTCAACGTTCACCACGCCTAGAACCTGCGAAGCCAGATTGCCGTATGGATACACCCGCTTCATCGCCTGCTCAAAGAGCACGCCGGGCAGATTTTTCTTCTTCAATGCCGCGGCATCGTCCTCGTCCACCTGGCGCTTGATATACACCCAAGTGCCATCGGACTGAACCAGCTTGCGGCAAGTCTTCTTATCGATTCCAGTCGCCTTAACCAAGGCCGATACCGTTTTATCGACATCCTCGATCAGCTGTGGATTCACGGCGACATTGCTGCACTCGACCGACGACGTCAGCACGTTGCCGTTTCGGTCGTAGATCGTGCCGCGTTTGGCGTAAAGCGTCTCCGCAAGCAGGCGTCGAGCATCGGCGCGCCCGCGCAACTCATCGGCATTTACGATCTGGTAGTCGGCAAGGCGGATGGCGCCCGCAGCCAGACCCAAACCGATACAACCCATGACGACATTACGGCGAGGCAATGGCGTCCCCGTAAGCCATTCGGTCGAAGATCGTCTATTCGATCTGCTATTGCGTACTTGAGGGTCATCCGAGCCGCGAAGGCGCGACGTTGGGTCGTTGCCACGATTCGACCCCAAGTTGTAAGATGACCGACCCGATCCTTGATAACCAGAACGTCCCCGCGAAGAGGGACGTCCCTGCCCGCGACTCCCGTCTGGACCGCGACGATAATCATTTGTCATACTCAGCTACCGTCTTATTACTGGACAGCCGCAGCCGAGCTAGCGCCCGCGGCTGCATCCTGCGAAAAATCAAGTGTAACGCTCTCACTGGGCTCCACCATGCCATAAGCGCCCGCAAGATCGCGAATGCGTGTATCGGCACCATAAACAGAGTGCATGACCTCAAGGTCGGAGCTCTCATCGGTCGCCTTCTCGAGCGTGTTGGTAAGCTCGGCGTTGCTGTTGAGCACCTGGGCCGTAACGCTTGCAAGCGCCACGCGGGCGACGCCAATCGTCATGAAGATAGCCGCAATGATGCAAAACGTTTTAAGAACGCTCATGAAAACCGGGCTTACCGCCTGGTTTGCCTGACGGCCCGCGCCCGTGTAGACATCAAAGCGCGGCGTGCGCTGCTCACGAGGAGCAGCGGGCGCCTGCGGTGCCTCGCGGTAGGCGGGCATGGCGTTCATATCATAGGCGAGTGCTGCGTTTGAGGTGTTGTAGCCCATGATATGCCGCCTCCCATCCCGAGTACGTTGGTAGTGTGTTTAAGCTTCGTCTATGGTGCGAGCGGGAGGTCCAATATCGCGCGCGTAACGCTACAAGCGCTCCGCCACGCGGATTTTGGCTGATCTCGCCCGAGGGTTGCGCGCAACCTCATCGGGTTGGGCAACCAAGGGTTTGTGGGTGATGACCTTGAGTATCGGCACGTTGCCGCACACGCACACCGGAATCTCCGGCGGACACGTGCACCCCTGGCTCATCTCCTTAAAGTGGTTCTTTACGATACGGTCCTCGAGCGAGTGATACGAGATGACGCAGATGCGTCCGCCCGGGTTGAGCCACCTGGTGGCGGCGTCAAGTCCTCTCTCGAGCACATCGAGTTCATGATTGACCTCGATGCGAATGGCCTGGAAACTTTTCTTGGCCGGGTGTCCGCCATGCCGACGAGCGGCAGCCGGAATGCCAGCCTTGATGATCTCGACAAACTGACCGGTGGTTTCAATCGGTTCGGACTCGCGGCGACGCACGATCTCGCGTGCGATCTGCGAGGCGAACTTCTCTTCGCCATAGACGCGTAGAATCCGGGCGAGGTCGTGTTCGTTATAGGTGTTGATGACCTCAGCTGCGTTTAGGGTGTTGTTACCCGGATCCATCCGCATGTCCAATGGGGCATCTTCGTTATACGAAAAGCCCCTGCCAGGGATATCGAGTTGCGGTGACGAGACGCCCAAGTCGAACAGGAAGCCATCGACCCCGGGCACCTCGGCCGAGCAAAGCAGCTCGTCCAAGTCGCCAAAGTTACCCTTCAGCAGCTGATGCGGGACGCCGGGGACCTCGCGGTCCAGACGGGCACCAGCGGCCTCGAGGGCCATGTCGTCCTGATCGACGCCAAGCAAAAGACCCGTCTCCCCCACCTGCGCGGCCATCTTTACCGAATGACCGGCACCGCCAAGGGTGCAATCGCAGACGACAGATCCGCTCTTTAGCTGCAGCGACTCAAGCACTTCGCCGAGCATGACAGGTTCATGCCGATATTCTTGTGTCAAGATCCCACGCTCCATCCGTTACTCATGCCTTGCCCTTACGAGAAGAAGAGGTCCAGCAGAGCCTCATCGTCATCGTCCTCATCGGCCGTAGCACGGTCCCAAACCTCGAGGTGGTCGTAGTTGCCCACAACCGTGACCTCGCGGTCGAGGTTCGCCTGCTTGCGGAGAGACTCAGAAAGACCGATACGACCGGCGCTGTCCACATCCATCGAGGTGGTGCGCTTGTTGATCGCCCTCATGAGTTTCTGGTCGTTGATGTCACGCGGGTTAAAACCCTCGTGGCCCTCACGACCCGCGAAGAGTCCTTCGACCCACTTATCGAAGGCCTCGGCAGAGAACACGTACAGAGCATCGACATCCAGGGCTTTGAACACGCGAACATGCTCTCCAAGCTCCTCGCGAAGGGGTGCAGGCAGGGACAGACGACCTTTTGCATCGAGATTGCGCTCGTATGCACCCGTCATTCCCATGTGCGCCCTCCCCTCGGTTACTCAGATGGCACGTACGCGGGGAACCACCCCGCCTGTCGACGTCATTAATAATATGGGGAACAGCCCCATTTTTCAACATCTTTCCCCACACCTTCCCCCACAACACCCCACCACTCCACCCTCTATATGCTGTAAAACACCCTCGTTCATATGTTCGAAAACACAATATGTTGTGTTTACAGCAAAGCTGGGATGCCATCTGTAGCAGCCCGGCTTTCAACCTCAACCTTCAAGTTGACCTTGAGGCGAATTTTGTGTCCCTTTACGCGCCGTTCACATCGCCCCCCAAACTTCCCCACCAACGTCACGCGTGACCCACCGGCGCATCGGCGCAAGACAAAAGATGGGGCGGACCCCAGATTGCCGATACGCGCACAAAACCGCGTCACGACAACCTGGGGTCCGTCCCCCATTAGTTGTAAATATGCAGGTCAAAGAGTCGCTAGCGATGCGCCAACGGATGAGCCGCCAGGTAGACCTCGGTCAGCTGCGTACGGTCGACATGCGTGTAGACCTGTGTGGTCGAAATGTCGGCATGTCCCAAAATCTCCTGTAGCACGCGCAGGTCGGCACCGCCCGCAAGCATATGGGTCGCAAAGGAGTGACGCAAGGTATGAGGATGAAGTCCCACCAGTCCCACCTGACGCCCGTATCGCTCGCATATGACATGAACACTCTGACGTGACAGGCGACCACCGTTCTTATTTAAAAAGACTGCCGGTGTCTTTGACCCGCGGGCATGGGCGGCCAGGCGCCGACGCCCATCAGCAATATATTGAGCCATAGCCCGTGCGGCACTTCCCACGAGTGGGGCAAGCCGCTCCTTCGAGCCCTTGCCGCGCACCAGCACAAAGCCGTCGTCAAAATGAACGTCGCCCACATCGAGCCCCACCAACTCGCTCACGCGCAGGCCACATCCATAGAGCACTTCCAAAATGGCATGGTCCCGCAAACCCATCTCCCCTTCCGGGAAATCTTGGTCGAGGAGCGCCGAGACATCCCCTACCGAGAGACACTCCGGAAGGCGCTCCGCCTTTTTGGGCAGGCGCAGTGCAGCCGTCGGGTTTTGGGCGACGATCCCATCGCGAACCAAAAAGGCATGCAAACCTTTCACGGCCGCAACTGCACGCTCCACCGAGGCATCGGAGTAGCCCCCGTCGCGCCGATCACCGACAAAACCCTCTATTATCTGACGGTTCACGCCTTCAAAGGACTCAACACCGGCCCGCTCCAGGTAGGAACAGTAAGTCGTCAAGTCACGACGATATGCCGCGATCGTATTGCGCGCCAAGCCTCGCTCGACCGCAAGGTAATCAAGATACTCCCCCGTCACCGTATCGAGCAACGAGGGTGTATCTTCGGTATGTCTTTCTTTCGCTGGCACCCTTAGTCCGTCGCGAGGTTCATGGGCGTCACCTGCAGGCGATCGATGCCCTCGTGCTGGCCAATCGAGGCGCGCACGAACTCGCGGAACAGAGGCTGCGGCTTGGTCGGACGGCTCTTAAACTCGGGGTGGGCCTGGGTGGCCACATACCACGGATGCACGTCACGCGGCAGCTCGACCATCTCGACCAGACGCTCGTCAGGCGAAAGACCCGAGATAACCAAACCCGCGCCCTCGAGCTGGTCGCGGAAGGCATTGTTGAACTCAAAGCGATGACGGTGGCGCTCATAGACAAGCTCCTCGCCATAGGCCTCGCGCGCAAGGGTATCGGCAGCGAGCTTGCACGGATAGGCGCCCAGGCGCATGGTGCCGCCCTTCTCGGTCACGTCCTCCTGCGAGCTCATCAGGTCAATTACGCTAAACGGACCGTCCGGATCGAACTCGGAGGAGCTAGCGCCGGCAAGGCCGACCACGTTGCGGGCAAACTCGCACACGGCGACCTGCATGCCCAGACAAATGCCCAGATACGGAATCTTATGCTCGCGAGCAAACTCGGCAGCAAGAATCTTGCCCTCCAGGGCACGCTTGCCAAAGCCGCCGGGCACCAAAATGCCCGATGCGTCGCCCAGCACCTCGGAGACGTTCTGCTCGTCGAGGCTCTCGCCGTCGACCAGCTGCACGTCCACATGACGATCATAGAAAACGCCTGCATGATGCAGGGCCTCGATAACCGACAGGTAGGCATCGGGGAGCTGGGTGTACTTGCCCACAACGGCGATCTTGACCTTGTCGGTATGGTGGTTGGCATGATTCTGTTTGCGCAGGAACTCGTTCCACTCGCTCATGTCGCGCTCGCGCGGGTCCAAGCCCAGGCGTTCGCAAATGCGCAGGTCAAAGTCCTGCTCGGCGAGCAGCTGCGGCACGTCGTAAATACTCGCGCAATCTTCGTTGGTAAAGACGCAGTCGGTATCGACGTCGCAGAAGCTTGCGATCTTGCCACGGATGGCATCGTCGATATGGTGATCAGAACGCAGCACAATGATGTCGGGCTGAATGCCAAAGCTGCGAAGCTCCTTGACCGAATGCTGCGTGGGCTTGGTCTTGACCTCGTGCGCGGCGGCGATATAGGGGACGAGCGACACGTGGATGTAGCAGACGTTCTCGGGACCGGCCTCTTTACGATACTGGCGGATGGCCTCCACGAACGGCTGCGACTCGATATCGCCAATCGTGCCGCCCAGCTCGGTGATGACCACGTCGGAACCGGTCTGCTCCTCGATGCGGCGGAACTTATCCTTAATGGCGTTGGTGACGTGCGGAATCACCTGAACGGTGCCGCCTAAAAAGTCACCGCGACGCTCGCGGGCAATCAGGCTCTTGTAGATAGCGCCGGTCGTAAAGTTGGAATCACGGGTAAGATTCTCGTCAATAAAGCGCTCATAATGGCCCAGGTCCAGGTCGGACTCGTAGCCATCCTCGGTCACGAAGACCTCACCATGCTGAAACGGGCTCATGGTGCCGGGGTCGACGTTCAGATACGGGTCGGCCTTCTGCATCGTCACCTTGTAGCCGCGTGACTTGAGCAGACGGCCCAACGAGGCCGCGGTGATGCCCTTACCCAAGGACGAAACTACGCCGCCGGTTACAAACACATGCTTGGTCATATTGAATTACCTGCGCTTCCCGTAGAAGTTTTCCATTCATATCTTACGGGTCTTCATTGTAATACTCGAAAAGCAAGCCGCTCGCTATTTTTCACCCGCATGCCCGCATTTCTCCATCTCGAAACAAAACACCGCCCAAGTAGCTTTGGGCGGTGCAGGCTCGTCGAAACTGCCGTGTTGTTACCGATCGGCAGTCTCATCCTTCAACATATCTTGAACAAGCATGCCGGCACGAACACCCTTAAGGTACCACTCGCCTCGCCCGGTCAGGCATATGCCGTTTGCAAGCTGGCCGCCATCATCGTTATAACGAGAAACGACCTCGATAAGGCCATCAGAATCCAAACGGTCGATTGCAGCGCGGGCACGATACGGCGAAACCCCTACGCACTCGGAGAGTGTCTTGCGCGAGAAACCGTACGGCACACCGTTTCCCTTAGATTGCCGAGCGATCTCCATCAGCACCAGCACCTCGACACGCTTCATATCGTTGACACTCGCACGACCCTTGCCCGCCATGGCAGCCTCCTCAAACCGAGCACGAGCATCAAAAGCACCGCGCATGACCGGCGCATCCCTCGATGGCCGGCAACATCCATCATGGGTAGCCCCGCAAAGGATGTATCCACTGAGGTAATTGTATACCGCGCAAATCGCTTTTGGGCAGGTAAACGGCCTAAATTTCGGCAAATATAGCCCTAAAACCCCCTAAGCGCCGCATCGGGTGCGCACTCCGATGCGGCGTCTCATCTCAATCTTAGCGATGGAAGAAACCGCGGCGCTCAAACTTGGGCTCACAGCACACGTTAATGCCCAGCTTGCGCAGCACCGTCTCGTCCGTAGGCGAGATAATCACGCTAAAGAAGGCGTCGCAGCCGCGCAGCTGCTCAAGACCCGAAAGAACACGAGTAGCCGTCTCGCTCGTGGCCGAGGTGATAGAGAGCGCCATGAGCGTCTCGTCGGTGTGGAGACGCGGGTTTTTGCTGCCAAGGAAATGCGTCTTGAGCTTGCTGATAGGCTCAATCGCCTCATCGCTGATGACCTCGAGCTCAAGATCGACGCCCGAAACATGCTTAAGCGCGTTCATGATGAGCGAGCTCGCGGCACCCAGACGCGTTGAGGTCTTTCCGGTCACTACCGAACCGTCCGGCATCACCATGGCACCCACGGGACCGCCCGTCAGTTGCTCCCTGGTGAGAGCAGCCGAGCGTGCCGGCGAATAGTTCTTGTCGATGCCGGCTTTTTTCATAATGAGTTTGAGACGGTCGACCTGCTCATCGCCCACGCCAGTACGGCGCACGCTTTCAACCGCGGCAAAATAGCGGCGCACGATCTCCATCTTGGAGGCATCTCGGCATGCATCGTCATCGGTAATGGCAAAACCGACCATATTGACGCCCATGTCCGTGGGGCTCTGATAGGGGCTCTCGCCCAAGATCTTTTCCATGAGGGCGCGAACAACCGGGAACGCCTCAACGTCTCGGTTGTAGTTGACCGTGGTCTTGTTGTATGCCTCAAGGTGGAACGAGTCGATGATGTTGGCGTCATCGAGGTCTGCCGTGGCAGCCTCATAGGCAATGTTCACCGGATGCGTGAGGGGGAGATTCCAGACCGGGAAGGTCTCAAACTTGGCATAGCCGGCAGCGGTGCCATGCTTGTGCTCGTGATACAGCTGCGACAGGCAGGTGGCGAGCTTACCCGAGCCAGGGCCGGGCGCCGTCACGACAACGAGCGGACGCGTGGTCTCGACAAACTCGTTCTTGCCGTAGCCTTCATCAGAAACGATCAGGTCGACATCGTGCGGATAGCCCTCGATGGGATAGTGCAGCTTGGCGGGAATGCCGAGCGCGTTTAGACGATTGCGGAAGACGTCGGCAGCGGGCTGACCGGCATACTGCGTGATAACCACGGCGGCAACGGCAAATCCGTTCCCGCGGAACAGATCGACCAGACGCAGGACGTCCTCGTCATAGGTAATGCCCAAGTCGCCACGGGCTTTGTTCTTCTCGATATGGTTCGCATTGATTGCGATGATGACCTCGACGTCGTCGGCAATGCTCTTGAGCATGCGGAACTTGCTGTCCGGTTCAAAACCCGGCAGCACGCGGCTCGCATGATAGTCATCGAACAGCTTGCCGCCAAACTCCAAATACAGCTTGCCGCCAAACTGCGAGATGCGCTCCTTAATGTGAGCAGCCTGCAGCTCGATATACTTCGCGTTGTCGAAACCCTGGCGCATGTATGGCTCCCGTCCCGTTTCCATTTAATGTCCTAGGCGATTATAGCGGAGCAGACCCTCCCCCACCGACGAGGCCGGGGCAGCTAATTTGGGACGGGGCTTTTTTGACTACCCCCACATAAAGGGTAGTCAAAAAAGCCCCGTCCCAAATTAGCTGCCCCAAACGCACTCCCCCTGCACCAACAATGGCAACATCGCAGGTTGAGCATAAGTCAGCGAGCGCCGTCCAGAACGTACAAGTTGGCATGAAAAAGGCAAGGCATAGACCTTTTGGTCATGCCTTGCCTTTTGAATGACAAATTGTCGTTCTGGGCGGCGCGCAGCGTCAACTGGTTGCGCGGTTCGTAGAACCGCGCAACATAAGAGCGCCCCCTCCCGCGCACGGAACGGGAGGGGGCTAAAGGTAGGAGTCTACCGGTGGGTTGACCCCACCGGACAGACGATGACCAAGTGATCCTCTACAGGATCGTCAAGGTTTCCGTGGGGCACCCGTTGGGTACTTAGATCAACACGCAGGCGACGGTCAGGATGATGGCGCAGACGACGGAGAGAACGACGATGAGCTTAAGGGCAAACTTGAGCCAGGTCGTCCACTCGATCTTGGCCAGGGCGAGACCGCCCATGATGGCACCGGAGGTCGGGGTGAACAGGTTCACGACACCGATGGCGGCGGAGAAGATCATGACCATGACCTCGGGCGAGAAGCCGAGCTTAACAGCCAGCGGTCCCATGATGGGCATGGAGACGGTAGCCATACCAGAGGTCGACGGGATCAGGAAGGACAGGCCGAAGTAGACCAGGAAGCTCATGGGAGCGAAGATCACGCCGGACAGACCAGCCAGGGCACTGGCGGCAGCGTCGAGGACGTAGACGTCGAGACCGGTGTTGGCCATGAGGACGGAGATGCCACGGGCGAGGGCGATGACGAGAACAACGGACATCATGTCGGCAGCGCCGGTGATGAAGGTGTTAACGATCTGCTTCTCGGACAGGCCACCGATGATACCGATCAGGATAGCCATGAGGAAGAACCAGGTGGAAGCCTCGTCGAAGTACCACTGGCCAATGGGCAGGCCGGTGATCAGGGCAGACCAGCCCTGGACGACGGTGTTACCGTCGGCATCGTAGACAGCGCCAGCGTCAAAGAAGTTGGCAACGCCCTCGTTGAGGTCGGCCAGCGGAATGAAGCCGACGATCATGACGACGAAGGTGAAGGCAAAGGCGATCAGAACACCCTTCTGACGACCGGTGAGCTTGACCTCCTTGTTAACCTCGGAAGCAGCCTTGCCGTGAGCCTCTTCGGCGTCCTTGAGCTCCTGCATCGACAGGATGGTGGAACCCTTGTCAGCCTTGACCTTCTTGGCATAGCCCATGACGAAGAAGATGGAAATGGCCGTGGTAACAATCCACAGGACGGCACCGAGGCCGATGATGATGGACTGGTTGACCTCAATGCCAACGCCGGTCAGAGCGTCGACGGCAGCGCCGACGGCGAACGGGTTAACCGTGGAGCCCAGGCAGCCGCAGCCAGCGCCGAGCAGGACGGTAGCGGCGCCGACCATGGGGTCGAAGCCGGCAGCCATCATGGTAGCGGCGAGCAGGGCGTAGAAGGGAACGGTCTCCTCGCACATACCATAGGTGGTACCACCGAGGGAGAAGATGAGCATAAGGACAGGAACGAGCATGATCTCGTTGCCCTTAAGCTTCTGCACCAGAACGGCAATGCCGTTGTCCAGGGCGCCGGTCTCGGTCATCATACCGAGGAAGCCGCCCAAGATCATAACGAAGAGGCAGACGGGCAGAGCGTCAGCGAAGCCCAGAATCGGGGCGGTGCAGAAATCGCTCAGGCGGGCTGCAGTAACAGCGCCGCCGGACGTGCCGGAGACGATAACGGTAATCACTGCAACAATTGCCAGCAGAGCTAGAAGAATGGTGAACGATGAAGGCATACCGCGCTTTTTCTTAGCGGTCTCAGTCATAGTTCTCATCCCCCCTTCATAAATCATTTAACTTTCTCGCGCGAAGCGGATCTTCCGTGCCGTGCCCACCGCCCGACGCAAGATATTTACCAGACAAACCGCTCGGGGTGTGCAGCAATACACCCCGAGCGAAATGCTTAAAGGCTCTTACTTGAGCGTTGCGTACATGACAGCCTTGATGGTGTGCATGCGGTTCTCGGCCTCGTCGAAAACCTTGGAAGCGGGGCTCTCGAAGACCTCGTCGGTGACCTCCTGCTCGGTAATGCCGAACTGCTCGCACTTCTCGGCGCCAATCGTGGTGTTGGTGTCGTGGAAGCTGGGCAGGCAGTGCAGGAAGATGGCACCCGGGTTGGCCATAGCCATGACCTCGGAGGTGACACGATACGGGGTGAGCTGAGCGATGCGCTCGGCCCAGACCTCGTCAGGCTCGCCCATGGAGACCCACACGTCGGTGTAGATAACGTCGGCACCGGTGACGCCGTCCTTGACGTCGGTGGTCAGCTTGATGGTGCAGTCGTTAGCCTCGGCGATGGGCTTGCAGGCCTCGATGACGTCGTCAGCGGGCATGCACTCCTCGGGGCCACAGGCCACGAAATTCATGCCGAGCTTGGAGCAGACAACCATGAGGGAGCGAGCAACGTTGTTCTTGCAGTCGCCCATGAAGACGAGGGTCTTGCCCTTGATGTCGTAGTTGAAGTTCTCCTGGACGGTCAGGATGTCGGCGAGCATCTGGGTGGGATGCCACTCAGTGGTCAGGCCGTTCCACACGGGCACGCCGGACTTAGCGGCGAGCTCCTCGACGTCGTCCTGGGCAAAACCACGGAACTCGATGCCGTCATACATGCGGCCGAGAACGCGGGCGGTGTCCTCGATGGACTCCTTCTTGCCCATCTGCGACGAACCCGGATCGAGGTAGGTGACGCCCATGCCCAGATCCATGCCGCCGACCTCGAAGGCGCAGCGGGTACGAGTGGAGGTCTTCTGGAAGAGCAGAACGATGTTCTTGCCCTCGAGATAGCGATGCGGAACGCCAGCGCGCTTCATGTCCTTGAAGTTCTTGGAGAGCTTGAGCAGGTACTCGATCTCCTCAGTGGTGAGGTCGAGGAGCTTGAGGAAGCTACGGCCGGAGAGGTTAACACCCATGGTTCGTTTCCTTTCGAAAAATGAATTACGCAAGTATTAGTGTTGCCCGTTTGACGGGCAAAACCGGTGCGGTTGTAGGGGGACCGCACCGGAAACGGAAAACCTTAGAGGTCCTCGCGCCAGAAGGGCATGCTCATGCAGCGCGGGCCGCCACGGCCGCGGGAGAGCTCGGCGGAGGGCACGACGAGAAGGTCCAGGCCCTCCTTGT